>JARCMA010000523.1 GCA_030248405.1 Microcoleus sp. MP8IB2.171 | reverse complement strand
GATAAAGGCTTTTTTGGTTCCTTAATCCCAACCAACGATCCTCAAACCTTGCTCGATCGCACTGTATCTCGTGCGAATGGTTTTTTCAAGAAGGCGCTTGAGGAATCAATACCGCATTTAGGCGATCGAGTGTTGCAGCGTTTAGCTGCTAATTTAGGGAGTCGAGTCAGCTTTGCCTTAGTCGATCATAAAGATGTTGGACTGCTATACGAGCGAGCTATCAAAGAATTGCCCCGCGATATTGGAGGTACAGCTTGGAGCGATTTACAACGGCACTATACCCCTGTGGCGATCGCTGAACGTATGCTTGAATTGCTTCCTTTGGAAAGGTTAAGACCAGAGGAGCGAGTAATTTTCGATCCAGCCGCTGGTTCAGGTAGTCTTCTTTTAGCTCCCTGCCAAAGGCGGGAAATTTTCGGAATTCAGCTTTCCGAAGGGGAGGGCGGGGAGAGTTAGTTTTGATAGATTTCGGCATTTCCAAACAAGTGACGGGCTCCCTGATGAGCAAAGTAGGCACGACGGTAGGAACACCCGGATATTCGCCTGTAGAACAAATGCGCGGTCAAGTTTTCCCCGGAAGCGATTTGTACAGTTTGGGAATAACTTGCCTGAGACTGCTAACTCAATGTTTGCCAAAAATTGACGGTTCCGATGACCTTTATGACCCGATAAACGGTGGGTGGATTTGGAGAGAACGGTTGCCCGCCGGCACAAAAGTCAGCAGCGAGTTGACAAAAATTTTAGATAAGTTAATTGAAGATTATCTCAAAAATAGATATCAATCGGCTGATGAAGTAATCAAAGCTTTAAATCTCTATTCTTTACCTCCCCAACCCCCTTTTGTCAAGGGAGGACAACTTGCTTTAAATTCTTCTGTGACAAAGGGAGGGCCACTTGCTATTAATACTCCGCTCAATCAAAGCGGGCAAATCAATAGCAATATCTCTGTCAATCCTAGTAGGAAAAAATCCAATACCAATCCGCCTCATAACAAGGCATCGCAGAGAATTGTCGCTGTCAAAAGCACTTTTGAATTTCAGGTGGTGACAGTAGACAAGCGCGGGAAGCAAACTAACCTTAACAGCGGCAAAGCGCGTTTTTTTGAAGAACCTCTCAGTAACAGTACAGTCCTGGAAATGGTATCTGTTCCTGGCGGTACTTTCCTCATGGGTAGCCCAAAAAATCGGGGTGACAGCGACGAAAAACCGCAGCACCCAGTAACTTTAGGATCTTTCTATATTAGCAAATTTCCAGTCACTCAGGCCCAGTGGACAGCAGTTGCGGCGCTGCCGGAAATTAAAATATTTCTCAATCCCGATGCAGCCCGTTTTAAAGGTGCAAATCGACCTGTAGAAAATGTATCTTGGTACGAGGCTGTGGAGTTTTGCGATCGACTTTCTCGCAAAACGGGTAAGAATTATCGCCTGCCTAGCGAAGCCCAATGGGAATATGCTTGCCGGGGGAAAACTACGGGGCCGTTTCACTTTGGGGAAACGATTACCAGCGAGTTAGCCAATTACAACGGAAATTCTAATTACGCTGACGCGCCGAAGGGAGTTTATCGCTTTCAAACGACAGATGTTGGCAGTTTTAAACCTAATGCTTTCGGATTGTACGATTTCCACGGAAATGTTTGGGAATGGTGCGCGGATTCTTGGCACAATAATTATAACGGTGCGCCTGCTGATGGTAGCGTTTGGGAGTCTGACGGGGACTTTTCGCTGAGGTTGTTACGGGGGGGTTCTTGGAACGATCATCCTCCGAATTGTCGCAGCGCGTGCCGCCTCAGATATCAGCCGGATTGTAAGGCTAGTATTGTGGGTTTTCGAGTGGTGGTTTCTGTTGTTTAAGAATCGCGATTTCCTAGGGATAGCTCCGCTTCACGCTCTTTTTAACTTAACTAAAACTCAACCAGCTAAAAACTGTTTCAACAGTCAATTCTAACTCAATCCCATTAAGTATTGGCAAATCAGTTGCACCTTCGTACAACTCCACTCTTTGCCCAGGAAATACCGCTAAAATACTTTCTTCTTCTGGAATAATTAACCACCCCAATTCAGTGCCTTGTTGCGAACAAGCAAGTAATTTAGCAAGCACTTTTGTTTGGCTTTGTTCGGGAGAAAGAATTTCAATCGCCCAGTCTGGATAAATTTCAAAGCGGTTAGCAATTCTACCAGATGGTAGAAAGGGAATTCTTTCCCACCGGAATACTGCTACATCTGGGACGAGTGATGCACCGCCAAAAGTGCAACGCAACTCTGGAAAAGCATAAGCAATTTTTGGTGTTTCGACTATTTGGTTGATGACATTGCAAAGCTTACCCTGCAATCTGCTATGTTCACCTTGAGGCATGGGTTTTTGAATGATTTGTTTGTTGATATATTCTGAAGCTGGTTCCGTTTCTGGAAGTTTTAGGAACTCCTCTAAGTTGGGCGAGATTTTAATGACTGTAGTCATAGGTCAAGTCGATTTTAGATTTTAGATTTTAGATTTTAAATGGGATAGATCTCAGAACCCTGACTGTTTAAAAGTCGGGGTTCTGGTATCTATTATGAAGGACAAATTCTTGCCTTAACTAGCCTTCTTTTGAGGAGCGACTATGCGTTCCACACTCATAGCAGCCACGCTCAAAGTCACCACAGCCATGCCGAGAATTGCTACAGGCTGCAACTTCTCATTGATAATTATAAACCCGAAGAGTGCGGTCATAGCCGGCCCCAAAGTGCCAATTACTGACGCTAAGGCCGCCCCCGCGTACCGGATGGCAAAATTATTCAAAAGATAGCTAAACAGCGTCAACACCCCTAAAATAACGCCTCCCACAATCAAACCAGGCCAAACATTTGGGTCGATTTGAGGAGCAAAATTGTCCGATAGTGGCACCCACAAACTCAGGGCAGAAAATACAAAAATCGCGGCGAAATTAACTAAACTAAAAGGAATTGGGTGCAGCTTGCCTGCGGCCATTTGCGTCAGCAATACGTAACCAGCAAAGGTAATCCCAGAAGCCAGTGCCGCCGTGACTCCCACCCCGACATTGCCACCGCCCGGAGCTTGGGCCGCAAAACTCGGCAACCCAGCTAAAATCAGACCTGCGGCAATCCCGAATATCGCAAAAAAGCCTACTCTGCTGGGGCGAGAACCAAACAAGATCCAAGAACCTAGTACGGTGACGATCGGGTAAATAAAGAAAATTGTAATCGCAATCCCCGCTGGAATATTGCCGATCGCCAAATAAATCAAAACCTGAGACAAAAACAGAAAAAATGCGCTTCCTAAAACCTTGCCCCACAAAGCTCGATCGCCCGACTGGAACAACCGCCTAATATCTTTCCACACAGAAGGATACAGAAAAGTTGCCAATATTGGCATCAAAGCCATCACCACGATCAGCCGCATCAACAAAATCAACAAAGAATTGCCAAAACCAGGAGTTACCACCCCCGGAACTTCAAACAAGCCAAAAATCATCCGAGGATTTCTGCTTTTAATCAAAATTCTCAAACAAACATTAAACAGCGACAATACCACCGCCGAAGACAAAGCCAGCACCAAACCTGTCTGTACTTGAGAAGGTGCTTTAGCGGTTGCAGCAGGCGCTGAAGAAGGCTGTGGCACGGGTTCTCGCGGCGTTTCCACAGGTGTTGCCTGCAGAAGTTGCGGCCGGACAGAATTAACAGAATTAGTTGATTCCTCGACATAGGAATCTTGAGCATCGAAAGGATTCTCAAGATATTCTTCTTCTGATTCGAGTTCTTCCCTGATGCGGTTTACGAGATTTTGTAACAGCTCTTCCCCTTGCAGTTCCAGGGTTTTCATGTTGTTGAGCCGCACCGAAAGCTCACTTTCATAGCTGCTCAAATCTTGTTCCAGCATCTGGAAACTGCGATCGATCCTTTCATCCAGCGCCGCCAGCAACTCCGAAGCTCGTTCGTCGTAGTTGCTCGGCGGCAGGGGTATCGGGAACTCGCCGCTGGGAATCGGGCTGCTGAGAGAATTTCCCGAGTTAGCGCTGAGTTCGTTGAACCGCTGCACCAACAAATCCTGCAAATTGTGAGCCAAAACTTGAGCCAACTGCTTCAGCCACAATTGCTGCTGCTGAATGTATCGCCCAGACAGAGATTCCATTTGCTGAGACTGCAATTTGCGATATTGCTCCCGGAGGTCTTCAATATCTTCAATCAGGTGATTTTTTTCAGTTTGCAGCCGAGTAATGTCTTGATTTAACTGGCCTTTGACATTTTCATGCAAAGCGTCCAGTTCTTGCATTACTGAGTGGAGGACTTCTTCTGCTGATTGTGCATCCTCTGGCTCGCCCTTTGACGAGTATACGTTCCGCTGCGCCATTAGCCTATAACCTCTAATTTAAACTGCACGTTCAGTGTTCTTAAGTATTTTGCCTGCATCAGGTCGCAAGTTATAGTGAGTTGATCTAAAAGATTGCGGACACTGTTTAATCAATAGTAGTCGCTAAGCTAGAAATGTGAGAAAATTGCGTGAAGCAAAGCTATCCCGCAGGGAATCGCCCCAAGAACACTTTGTGCAATTAGAAATCATACTACAGCTTGACCTCTCCACGGATTGCTCCCGGTAATTCTCGCATCTAACTCACCCGATTGCACCCGAATCACAAGCCTAAGAGCCCCTTCTGCGACTAAATTTGATTGGGGGGTGGCACTCCTAGCCCCTCAACGGATAACTTGATCCTGCCGCCAGAAATCCGGTTTCTTTTGCCCGCCTTTCTGCCGCACTCCCGCACCCAGGTTTATGATTTTAACAGTTCCGATCTTTTGCTCGCGAAAGTTTTAAGAGGCGATCGCACCCTCAAAAAGCCACCCCGCGCTATCAAAAAATTAACACATCCCATCCCCCAAGAGCAACAGATATGGCATCCGAAATTTATGACAATTCCTTTACAAACGATATAGAAAAACTGAATATTTCCTCAGAAGCCGAAGTGTTTGTCTTTCCGGCCTCATTTGCCCAGCAGCGCTTATGGTTTCTCGACCAATTCGCACCGGAAAACCCTTTCTATAATGTAGTAACAGCACTGCGCTTAACTGGTTCCCTCAACTTAACAGCCTTAGAGCAAACCTTCAACGAAATAGTGCAGCGACACGAAACTTTGCGAACCACTTTTGCAGCGGTATCAGGTCAACCAGTGCAGATAATCTCTCCCGCTTTTAAGACTAATTTAAAAGTATTAGACTTGCAATATTTGCCGCCAGAACAACGGCAAACAGAAGCAAAAAAACTCTCCGTAGCAGAATCTCTTCGCCCTTTCAATTTATCCACCGGGCCGCTGATGCGAATCACCATCCTGCGGCTGACAGAAACCGAGCATATTCTATTGCTAAATATGCACCACATAGCCTCGGATGATTGGTCGATCGGGGTACTAATTCGAGAACTGGAGGCTATCTATACAGCTTTGATAAATCAACAGCCATCTCCCCTGCCAGAATTATCACTTCAATATGCCGACTTTGCCGAGTGGCAGCGCCAATGGCTGCAAGGTGAAGTATTAGAAACTCAGCTTGCTTATTGGCGGCAGCAATTGCACGGGATTTCGGCGTTAAATTTGCCCACAGATCGCCCTGCACCAGCTAGGCAAAATTATCGCGGAAAAACTCAATATTTAGAACTGCCGAAAAAGCTGACAGACGCACTTTTAGCGCTCTCGCAGCGAGAAGGAGCGACTTTATTTATGACATTGCTCGCTGCATTTCAAACTTTGCTTTACCGTTACTCGCAACAAGAAGATATTGTTGTAGGTTCGCCGATCGCCAATCGCAACCGCAGCGAAATAGAAGCATTAATCGGTTTTTTTGTCAATACTTTAGTGCTGCGAACAGACTGCTCGGGAAACCCGACATTTCGAGATTTTTTGGGCCGGGTGCGGGAAGTAACCCTGGGAGCTTATGCTCACCAAGATTTGCCTTTTGAGAAGCTAGTCGAGGAATTGCACCCAGAGCGATCGTTGAATCGCCACCCGCTGTTTCAGGTGGTATTTGGCCTGCAAAATGCGCCGCTGGACGAGCTAGAATTGCCCGAATTAAAATTGAGTTCTTTTCATTTGGAGACTCAAACAACGCGCTTTGATTTAGAGCTGCATTTGTGGGAAGCTTCCGATAAGTTTAGGAGCAGATACGGTGAACAGTGGGAACATTTGGAAGGCCTGAGAGGCTTAGCTGTGTACAATACGGATTTATTTGATGAAGTTACGATCGCCCGAATGCTGAGGCATTTTAAAACGCTGCTGGAAAGCATTGTGGCTAATCCAGAACAAGGAATCGCTAACTTACCTTTATTGAGCGAGGATGAAGTGAATCAATTATTCAGAGAATGGAACGATACTCGGACAGATTATCCTCAAAATAAGTGCATTCATCAGTTATTTGAGGAGCGGGTTGAGCAGCATCTGGAGGATGTCGCCGTAAGTTTCGACAGCCAGCACCTGACTTACAGAGAACTCAACAGTCGCAGCAACCAACTGGCGCGCTACCTACAAAAACTGGGCGTGGGGGCGGAGGTTTTAGTGGGGCTTTGTGCAGAGCGATCGATCGACCTAATTGTCGGGATGTTGGCTATACTGAAGGCTGGAGGCGCTTACTTACCGTTAGATCCGAGCTATCCGCGCGATCGGCTAAACTTGATGCTGGAAGATGCTCAAGTTAAAGTCTTGCTAATTCAAGATAAATTGATTGAGAATTTCCGAGACTTCTCGAATTCGGTGATTTACTTCGATCGCGATCGGGAAGACATAGCCAAAGAAAGCGCCGAAAATCCCGCCAATACCGTAACAGCAGACAACCTAGCTTACGTTATTTACACATCTGGCTCAACAGGAAAGCCCAAGGGAGTTGCTGTCACCCACAAAGCAGTAAATCGGCTGGTACTCAACACCAACTATATAAAAATAGAACCTACCGATAAAATTGCCCAAGCATCAAACGCTTCATTCGATGCAGCCACATTCGAGATTTGGGGAGCCTTGCTTAACGGCGCTCAACTCGTAGGAATTAGCACAAATATTACCCTTTCTCCTCACGATTTAGCCTTAGAACTGCGCCAAGAAAGCATCACAGTTTTGTTTTTAACAACTGCCTTATTTCAACAAATTGCTAGAATTTTACCACAAGCTTTTGATTCGCTGCGCTGCTTGCTGTTTGGCGGAGAAGCGGTCGATATGAGATGGGTTAAAAAACTTCTCAAACAAAAGTCAACCACTAAATTAATTCACGTTTACGGGCCGACCGAAAATACAACTTTTTCGGCTTATTATTGCGTGCAAGACGTACCCGAAACCGCAACATCTATCCCCATCGGCCGCCCGATCGCCAACACGCAAATTTATCTCCTCGATGCGGATTTGCAGCCGGTGGCGATCGGTGTTATAGGTCAATTGTACGTCGGCGGTGACGGACTAGCGAAAGGCTACCTCAACCAGCCTGATTTAACTGCTGCTGCATTCATTCCTAACCCTTTTAGCAATAAATCTGGTTTGCGTCTTTATAAAACAGGTGATTTAGGTCGCTATTTAGCTGACGGCAACATCGAGTTTTTAGGTCGCATTGACGACCAAGTAAAAATTCGCGGCTACCGCATCGAGTTGGGAGAAATTGAAGCGGCTTTGTGCCAGCATCCACAAGTGCGCGAAGCAGTAGTAATTGTGAGGGAAGACATCCCCGACGATAAACATTTGGTAGCTTATGTTATTCCTGACGGCATCAATGAAAAATCCGAAACTCAAAATCTCAAGTCAAGTGACTTGCGCCAATTTTTGAAAGAAAAGTTACCAGGATATATGGTTCCTGCAACTTATGCAGTGTTGGAGAATATGCCACTGACGCTTAATGGCAAAGTAGACCGCCGCGCCTTGCCTGATATAGATACAGACAGCGAGGATATAACAGAAAATTATGTAGCGCCTCGGACAGATCTCGAAAACGCGATCGGGAAAATTTGGGCTAAAGTTTTGGGAAAACAGCAGGTTAGTATCTACGATAATTTCTTTGAACTAGGCGGGCATTCCCTGCTAGCAACCCAGTTAATTTCTCGCATCCGAGACGCTTTGCAAGTTGAGTTACCTGTCAGCAATTTGTTTGAGGCTCCGACTGTGGCGAGTCTGGCAAAATACATTGAAACAATGCGCTGGGCAGCGAAAGGTTTGGATACTCTTAGAAGTGACGAAACTCAGCGAGAAGATGTGGAATTTTAAGGGCTTACATAATTGCGGGATGATTTTGATTGTTTTGTGGAATGACCGTCCGGGAGCATCAAATTTATTGGTGAGTCAGAATGCCGAGAATTAGGAAGCAGAACTAGCGAGTGCAAAATCAATTCAAGCCCTGTCGGTAGAAATTACCGCAATGGGAACTGATATTCAAGCCTGTTTCACGAGGAGATTTAGACCTGTTACTTGCTAACCTACTAAAGGCTGAGGCTGCCTATATACTTGCAAGATTGCTTGCGGGGCATTACAAATAAGGGAGAAAAGGTTCTCTCAACAGCCACTCATCCAGAAAATCAGAAACGATGTCCAACGAAGCGTCTGACCGTCTTAAACAAAATTCTGAAAAAATTATGCGGATGTGGGAGAAGCGGGCGCGTGATGAAGTCGGTGCATCAACGCATCAAACTTCTCTTGTCTTGCAAGATTCCCTACCTCTGTACTTAAAGCAACTGGTAGATGAACTCTCAAACAGAATTGTCAGGACATCTGCCCGAATCACAGCCGACGAGGTAGAAAGTACGCGGATTGGCAAGCTGCATGGGCATGAACGGGCGGGGTATGCTGACTACTCTATCAGTCAACTCATTTTCGAGTATCACCTCCTCCGTCAAGTAATATTTCAAGTTTTAGAAGAAGAAGCACCTTTGGAAGTGCGGGATCGAGACATTATTATCGGCTCCATTGAGCAAGCCGTTAATGACGCGGCTACTCAATTCTCCGAAACGCTGCGAGATATTCAAGAACTATTTATGGTGACGCTAACTCACGACCTCAGAAATCCCATCAATGTCGTAAAAATGGGAACTCAACTGATTCTGCGGCGGCTGGAACGAGGAGATACCCACATGGATGTGGTCGCGAGGATGCTCGGTGCGATCAATCGGCTGGATTCGATGATTCAAAATTTGCTTGATGCAAGTCGGCTGCGGGCAGGGCAGAGCTTAAAGATTGAATTTGAAGAATGCGATTTTGAGATGCTAGTCCAAGAGGTAGTAGAAGATTTGAGGTTCGCGTATGGAGAGCGGTTTATTGTGGTCTGTGATTCTGATATCACGAGCTATTGCAGTCGAAAAGAAATACGGCGGGTGATTGAAAATTTAGCAATTAACGCTGTGAAATATGGTGCGCCTAGTACGCCAATTACACTCACGCTCCAGCAAACTGAAACGCAGATCAGCTTTACTATCCATAATGAAGGCAATCCGATCGCCCTAGACGCTCAATCCATCCTATTTCAACAATTTCGTCGAACCATTTCTGCCGAGGAGCAAACCGGCTGGGGATTAGGATTATTTTTAGCAAAGAGTATTACTGAAGCGCATCAAGGGACACTTGCGGTTGAAAGTGCAGAGGGCAAGGGGACAAGCTTTATTATCAACTTACCTAAAGTTCTTCTTTAGTTAGGGACATTAAGACTAAGAAAAATAGGTTATAAAATAATACGGTTCAGTTAAGCTCGATCCCCCCTAACCCCCCTTAAAAAGGGGGGGACAAGAACTTACTCAAAGTCCCCCTTCTTAAGGGGGATTTAGGGGAATCTCCGAGGAATAAATAGTTTTAACTGAACCATATTGGGTTATAAAATAATCAATCCACAGTCCACATTTTGGCGCTGACTCACAGAGCAAACGCTTCAGCAAACGCGATCGCTCTACACCCGCTATCTTTAAGCCGTCCTGATGCGAAACAACGCCGAATTTTAAGGTATCCCCAGCCAGAACCTACAAGATTTTAACTCACATTGTTAGTCACGAAATTTCAGCACAAAATGCCCTGACAGCTTCGGCAAACTGCTGGTTATGCTCCAATACGGTTTACTTAAGACGATCCCCCCTAACCCCCCTTAAAAAAGGGGGGGACAAGAATGCCCTCAAAGTCCCCCTTCTTAAGGGGGATTTAGGG
>JARCMA010000522.1 GCA_030248405.1 Microcoleus sp. MP8IB2.171 | reverse complement strand
ACGTCATAGCCGTTATTTCGCGGATTGGGCGATCGAATAAATGTGGTTTCGGAATAATTGATTTCCTTCGCTATCAGCAGCATTTCGGTATCTGATAAATCGGCAACTCCCGCACCGCAAAATACAGCTAGCTGATTGCCAGCATATTTTGACTCGGCAAATACATCAACTATATAAAAATTCATATTTTTCTCCTTTAAGATTAGAATACCGGGCGATTGAAATCGCCGACTCTGATCGACATCGACAAAATTTTTGACCCAGACTCGCTACTTCAAACAGCGAATTGCCTCCAACATTCCCCTGGCTTTATTGAGCGTTTCTTCGTACTCCATATCCGGGTTAGAATCAGCCACCAAACCAGCGCCAGCTTGCACAGAAACCGAATGTTTATCGCCTTCTTGAGAACGAACAACCATAGTCCGAATTGCGATCGCACTATTCAACTGTCCCTCAAAATCATAATACCCGTAAACCCCAGAATACGGGCCACGGCGACAACCCTCCAACTCGTGCACAATTTCCATCGCCCGAATCTTCGGAGCACCGCTAACCGTACCCGCAGGAAAACCAGCTTTCAACAAATCCCAAGCTGTCTTATCCTCAGCCAATTCTCCTATTACATTGCTCACAATGTGCATCACATGAGAATAACGCTCAATTTCCATTAATTCGTCAACTTTTACAGTACCGTTTCGGCAAACTCTGCCTAAATCGTTCCTGCCCAAATCAACTAACATGACGTGTTCCGCAATTTCCTTCGGATCTTGCAGCAATTCAGCAGCCAAAGCATCATCTTCTTGAGGAGTCTTACCCCGGCGGCGAGTGCCGGCAATCGGCCGCAAAGTTGCAATCCTTTTGCCATCCGCAGTATTTTCCGCTTTCACCATAATTTCTGGACTCGAACCGATAATCTGCCAATCTCCGAAATTAAAATAAGCCATGTACGGAGAAGGATTAATCAGACGCAAAGAGCGGTAAAGTGCAAAAGGATCGCCTTTGTATTCAGCCTCCAGCCGCTGGGAAATCACTACCTGAAAAATATCTCCCGCTTTGATATAATCCTTAGCCTTTAAAACATTTGCACAATACTGTTCGCGAGAAATATTGCTGGTGTAAGCTAATTCTGTATTTCCACTTGTGGAACGGGCATCTTGCCCGTTATTGGGAGGTGTCCATTCTATGAGAGTAGATTGCCGGGAAAGCGGCGATTGCAGCTTCTGAACTAACTTACCAACGCGATCGCACGCTTGCCCATAAGCATCGGCCAAATCAACGCCAACCTCCCGCAAATCCGCATAGGCGACGGCCCAAATTTTTCGCTTCACCTGGTCGAAAATCAGCAAATTATCCACCTGCATCCACAATCCATCCGGCAAATCATTCTCGCTGGCTGGATGCACGGGAACTCGCGGTTCTATCCACTTAATTAACTCGTAACCCCAAAAACCGAATAACCCGCCAATTCCCGGCGGTAACTGTGGCAATTTCACCGGTTGATAAGACTCCAAACATTCAGTTAAAGCTACAAACGGATCGCCCGTAAATACTTTTTGCGAACCATCGCGGTAAACTTGAGTTATGCGATCGCCCCTTGCCTCCAAAATCCACAACGGATCGCACCCTAAGAAACTATAACGCCCAAGTTTTTCCCCACCTTCTACCGACTCCAGCAGAAAACTGTAAGGTTGACCCGCACAAACCCGATACCACGCAGACACCGGCGTATCCAAATCAGCAACCCATTCTTGATACACGGGTACAAAATTGCCTTGTTTCGCCAGTTCCGAAAATTGTGAGAAATCGGGAAATATCATACAGTAACTTTGCTATACAATCAATAAACAAAAGACGGAAGCCAACATCCCTGGGGCGATCGGTACTCGCCAACTGCCATCACCGCCATCGGCTTGAGGGCGCGCAGCCCCTCTTGCAAGCACCAACGAAACAAACTTGCATATCTCAGCGGCAAGTGAAAAGCCAGCAATTCTTCGGAACTGTACGCAGCAGCCCCCAAGAGCAAAGCCTGCATATCGGCTTCAGTTTCCGCGACGCTGTGGCCCAAAGCCGACACCGCACAAGTATAAGCCACAATCCGACCTTGTTTGCAAGTAACGAAGGGAGAAAAGAAATTCAGGGCGTCTTCAATCTCCGAAGTTCGATCGCACCCGCATACTTTTTCGCACAAAGCCGCGCATTCCTCAACATCCTCACTAGCCATCGGCCGCACCTCAAACCCATACTGTGGCTGGCTGCGAAACTTCCCCTCCATTAACACGAAAGGTTCCTTCACCTCAAAACCTAGAGAAGCGTACAGCGACAGCGAAGCCATATTAAAAGATTCCTGAACCAAACGGATGCCTGCCGCGTCTTTTCCCCGTTCTAGCAAAGCTTTCATGATTTCCCGTCCCGCGCCGCGGCCCTGAAAAGCTCGATCGACACTGACGGGCCCGATACCGCGAATCGGGTTGCGTTCGTCCATAAAACCGCAGCCGACAACCGCACCATCACTCTCAGCTACGATGCAAAAAAAACCGGACTTTCGATAAAAAGGCTAATAATCTCAGTTGAGAAATCCTGCGTCGGAAAATCTGTAGGGAACAAGTGGCGATCGGAAATATCTTTAAAAGCTTCATAAGTAATGCCAGCGCAAACATCGATATCAGAAGGCTGCGCTCGCCTGATTGCGACATTCATTTTTAATTTAACTATTAACTTTTAATAAGATTAGAAGTTTGCAGTAGTATTTTGGCGCTGCGGGCTTAGCTTCCCGCGCCAGAATACTACTGCAAAAACAAGTTTACAAGCTGAGCCGTCCAGGGAATATTACCTATGTTTTGCTCAGCGATGCAGTCATCGTCTAAGGATCGAAAGTCTTCTTACCAGTGAACTTGACCTTAATCGGATTGGGATTGCTGCCAATATTGCGGTCAATCTTACCGACGTAAGGACGACCTTCGTTCACCTTCTCAGGGAACACGCCATCCTTGGGATGCAGGTACTCATTAGAACCGTCGGGAAATACGCGGTAGATTTTGTAGTTCGAGATTTTGAATTTCGCCCGCAGTTGCTGGCCGCCCAAAGCGATGCACTGCTCCTTCCGGGGCAGATACAGCAAGTTGTCGCCTTGACGCATGATTGCAGCGCCGCCTGTAGGCATTTCAAACACCTGTTCCTTGGGGCTAGTCCAAGTGATCGCGTACTTCTCTTCAACTAGCGCCTTGGTCAGCAAGCCGCCGGTGCTGCCGCCGAAAAGAGGGGGTTGTCCAGTGAGTTCTTCTGCCATAAACATATCCAAAGGATTTTTACGGCATCGTATCATCATGAGGCGACACGGCTGTCGAAATTGTAAGGAAAGTTAACAGTTTTTTGGCGATCGATCTCTTCTGATAATTGATAATTAGTAATTAATAATTGATAATTGGTAATTTCCACCAAAGTTAGAAAACAAAATTAGGCAGCACGAATCCCGAAAAAATAATCAAAAAAAAACAGCAATTATTCTGGTGCTTATGGGGCACCCGAATAATCGCACATTCCCCCAATTTCCCCCCACACACGATCGAACAATTTACCGCGCCAACCCTAAGTCAAGAACCTATTAGGGTCATAGCCACGCGGAATTTGGCTCAAAGCAGTCCAAGTTTCTTGATTGACAATCCCGTCGGCCTCAATCCCAAAGCTTTTTTGAAATGCGCGAACAGCTTTGTCCGTCAAAGTAGCAAAGTAGCCGTCAATTCTACCACCATAATGGTTGGAAGTTTTGAGAACTTCCTGAACAGTAGCGACTGCTTCCCCAGAACTGCCGAATTTGAGTACCGGCATATTAACTGGAGCAGAAGTATAAAGCGCCTGCCAAGTCAGCGGCCCGACAATACCGTCCGGCGACAAGAAAACCCGAAACTGAAACAGTTTCACAGAAAAATCAACTGCTTTGTTAAAAATTCCTTGAGCAGGATGCCGATAAAGTTGCAACTTGGTTAGCAGTTGTTCGAGTTCCAATACCGCTTTACCTTGAGAACCTAATTGTAGTTGTGGCTTTTTGGCCATAGGTTGAGTAGATTTCATCTGGGTTGTAGGTGACATAATCGATTTTCCTAACCTCTAGGTTTGAGTATTCTTATGGAAAAAAACTTTTTCCGGGCGAAACATTTGCATTCTCAATTTTTCACGAATCAACACTGGCGTCGGCAGTGCCTCAACAGATTCGAGCGACTTTTACCATCTCACGACTTGTGGACAGGAGACTTATACCACTTGAGATTTTAGATTTTAGATTTTAGATTCGGCATGACTGATTACTATCGGGGTTTGCAGCTTACCTAGGATCGCGAATTAAATAACTTACAATTTTAATTGTTATTGTGGGATGGGCGTCCCGCCCGTCAAAAAAGGGCGGGCGGGACACCCCACAAACTTGTGTAAGTTATTTAATTCTCATTCCCTACAGTTGGATTCTTTTTTTAAACTGGTATTAATTTTCGGCAGCCTCCCTAGGTATTCTGTCGCCAAACCGGGTTGAAGACGGCAAGCGGATCCTGAATCTGCTTTGATACTTTTGATTTTTAAGCTGAACACCGCGTGGCCACATCACCTTTAAGGCTGATCTCACAGGGTGAGGATTGAGGGTGAGAAAGGGTGTAGCAGCGGAGGCTGGTTCTGCAGTGAAAACTTTTCTGTGCTATCGTGTCTCGGTCGATCGATTAACTCGATCGATACTGCGCGCTCAGACGCTCACAAACCCGGTTTTTTAACTTTTTTGATTCGCATTGCTGACAGCGGACTGGAAATGCCGGAATCATATCAATTCCGGTAGTATCTGAATAGTAAAATCCAGTCAACAGCGATGCCATGAGCGAAGCCGAAGGGTCAACAATCACGGATGGTGCAACCGGAATTGATCTAATTTATCTGCGTTAATCTGTGTTGATCTGCCCTCATCTGCGGTTAAAAAAAGAGAATGTATTAACCGCAGATGACAATGGATTGACGCTGATTCACGCAGATGAAGAGAAGAGAGATAGGAATAATTCCGATGCTAACAGATTTGATATCAGTCAGAACAAAATTGTTTACGGCATTTTTTACAACTAAAGCAGCAGGCAAAGGTACGGGATTGGGACTGTCTATTGGCTATCAGATAGTAACTCAAAAATATTGGGGAACTTGGAAATGTTGGTCATCGCTAGAAGGTGGAACAGAGTTGGCGATCGGTATTCCAATTTAGGATAGACTGAGGGGTAGTTTGCAGTCATTAGTAATTAGTCATTAGTGATTAGTCATGAGTTAACACTTGTCAATTGATTCTCAACAGTGGGAATAGTAAAGTGAAATTCACTTCCTCGGTCTTTTCCTGCAGAATCCACCCAAATTTTACCGCCCCAGCCAGCAACAATCTGCTTGCAAATTGCCAATCCCAAACCTGTACCGCCGGCGCTGCGGCGCAAAGCTCCTTCTTCTTGATAAAATCGATCGAACACTACTTTTAAACTGTTCGCCTCGATTCCCCTCCCCGTATCGGCTACGAGCACTTCCACCATCCGAGAACCGTTGCATTTTGCTCTTATGGTCACGCTTCCTTGAGGTGTGGTGAATTTGCAAGCGTTGTCTAGCAGTTTGGAGAGCACCTCCACCAACCACTCTCCGTCAGCTTGCACTAAAGGCAATTCTGCGGACACTTCGGCGATAATTTCCGGTAACTGTCGATCGAGTCCGCCGCGCGATCGCACGCTGCTGAGGGCCAAATCAACGCATT
>JARCMA010000521.1 GCA_030248405.1 Microcoleus sp. MP8IB2.171 | reverse complement strand
TTAAGAAGGGGGGGACAAGAATGCTCTCAAAGTCCCCCTTCTTAAGGGGGATTTAGGGGGATCTCCGGGGCATAAATAATGTTAAGTGAACCGTATTGACCTATAGAGCCGTTTACACAGTAAAATTTGCAGATACAGTGTATGTTTTGCACGCTTTTCAGAAAAAGTCAAAAAAAGGAATTGCTACACCACAACAGGATATTACGTTAATCCAAGAAAGGCTAAAACGAGCTCAAGAACATTACGAAGAGTTCAAGAGTAAGTAGCGGTGAAACTAAGTAGTGATAGCAGTTGCTTATATTTCTAAATAAGCTGGAAATTAATAGCTAATGATAACTACTTTTGTATAGATAACCAAGACAAGATAAAAGGGGATAATCATGAGTAAAGAGATCGATATTCAAGTTAGTAGTGGTAATATATTTGCGGATTTGGGTATGCCTAATGCGGATGAAATGCTCATGAAAGCTGAACTGGTGCGCCAGATAAATCAGATAATTACTCAAAGGAAACTGAATCAACTTCAAGCAGCAGAAGTATTAGGAATTGACCAGCCCAAAGTTTCAGCTTTGATGAGAGGGAAACTGACAGGTTTTTCTACAGAAAGGTTGTTTCGGTTTTTAAATGCTTTAGGGTGCGATGTGCAAATTGTCGTGAAGCCAAAGCTAAAATCACCTGCGATTCCTGGAATTAGTGTTGTCAGTATCTGATGTCGGAAACACAGGCGCAGTTGCTTCTCGGTAAGCGCCGCAATAATACATGGTCAAAACTGCTTTGTAAGCCCAGTGATTTGATGGCACATCCGTAAAAGGATTTGGCAAAGTTTCAGCCTGATTCTGCACGCAAGCATTGAGGATTTGTTCGCGGGTTGGCTGGACTTGAACTAAGGAGTTATTTTGCTTTACTTGTGCAGGATTTTGTGCTTGTGCGGGAGATGAACAACAGGCACTAATTAGCAGTATAAATGCGGCAACGATTCTGAATTTAAGCATCTCATTACTTTTTGTGCGACAATATATCCTAACTTCCACTGCATTCCCTGAAAACTATGCTGGGTCGTACCCTCCGCAATCATTATCAAATCATCAAATTCTTGGGACAAGGCGCTTTTGGCGACACTTACCTAGCTCAAGATTTAGACTTACCCGGACATCCCCAATGCGTTGTTAAACATTTTAAACCAAAAGACCTCAACCCGACCGTTTTGCCGATCGCCCGACGCTTATTTGACACCGAAGCCCAAACGCTATATAAATTGGGCAAGCTACACGACCAAATCCCCACCCTTTCCGCCCACTTTGAGGAAAATGGGGAATTTTATTTCGTGCAAGATTTTATCGAAGGACATGACCTTACAAAAGAACTAATTCAGGGTCAAAAATTCAGCGAATCACAGACAATTATATTATTGCACAATATTTTAGAAATTTTAGCGATCGTTCATCACCAAAATGTAATTCATCGAGATATAAAACCAGCTAATTTAATGCGTCGCCAAGATGGTAAAATTGTCTTGATTGACTTTGGGGCTGTCAAGGAAATTGGCACGATGTTTGTTAACCCTCAAGGACAAACTAGCTTCACCGTTGGTATTGGTACTTCGGGTTATATGCCCAGCGAACAAGCGAAGGGCAAACCTAAACTGTGTAGCGATATTTATGCAGTGGGAATGATTGGAATTCAAGCATTAACAGGCAAAACTCCTAATAGCTTACCTGAAGATCCAAATACAGGAGAGGTGGTTTGGCGCGATGGGGTTGAAGTTAGCAATAAGTTAGCGAATGTTTTAGATAAAATGGTGCGCGACAATTTCAGTCAGCGTTATCAAAATGCCGGGGAAGCATTGCAAGCAATTTTATCTTTGTCGCGGTCTTCCCCGCCACCACCACCGCCATCAATGCCACCAGTGCGTGTAATTTCAACTAACACTACAAGGCGAACTGTATTAGAAGTCTTGGGTTGGGGTGGACTAACAATTTCAGGCATACTTCTGGGTAATAGTTTGGTAAGCAAGTCATCTCAAACTCCAACGGATCAGCCATCATCACCGATATTACCCAACGACGATATACCATCTACTTTGTCACCTTCAGAAACTCGACAACCAGCACCAAAAACCCCAGCGCCAAAAGTATCGTCAAATTCCCTAAAAACAGTTCAATTTGAAACTGTGACAGTGAATTCAAAGGGAGAAATCACCAAGCGCAGCCAAAGTCAAGCACAGTTTTTTACAGAAACTCTTGCTAATGGCATTACTTTAGATATGATAGCAATTCCTGGCGGCAGTTTCGTCATGGGTTCCCCGAATGCAGAAGCAGGACGAGATCAGGAAGAAGGGCCGCAGCATAATGTGAATATCCCCGCTTTTTTTATGGGAAAATATCAGGTGATTCAAGCTCAATGGCGGGCTGTGGCGGCTTTACCAAAAGTCAAGATTGACCTCAACGCTAATCCGTCTTTTTTTAAAGGTGATGATTTGCCTGTTGAGGAAGTATCTTGGGATGATGCTATAGAATTTTGTGCGAGGTTATCTCAACTTACTCGACGGAATTATAGATTGCCTAGCGAGGCCGAATGGGAATATGCTTGTCGGGCAAAAACGACTACTCCTTTTTATTTTGGGGAGACAATTACCCCGGATTTAGTTAACTATAACGGGAATTATCCCTACAGTTCTGCACCGAAGGGAATCTATCGTAAAAAAACCAATGCTGTGGGTAGTTTTTCACCTAATACCTTTGGACTTTATGATATGCACGGAAATGTTTGGGAATGGTGTCAAGATGTTTGGCACGATAATTATAATGGTGCGCCGACTGATGGTAGTGCTTGGGAAACTGGTGGAGATAGTACAAAGCGGCTGTTGCGCGGGGGCTCGTGGGTAGTCAATCCGAGGGATTGCCGTTCTGCTTGTCGGAAGGGTTTTGCGTCGTCGGATTTCGTCAGCAACGGTCTTGGTTTTCGGGTTGTGTGTGTGCTGGGTTGAAGTTTTAGCCCTTTGTTATTTTGCTCTTTTCTCTTCTTCTTTTTTTTTCTTCTCGCACATCGTACTCAATGTTTTTTTCAAAATTAGGTGTAATGTCAATTAATACGACAAGGCGCGGTTTTTTACAATTAGCGGGTTTTGCTGGAGTCGGTTTTGTTGCTTCATCAGCGGGTGGAGTCATGAGTCAAAATTTGGTGGAGAAATCTGCTCAAACTCCAACGCTAAAAACCATTGAATTTGAAACGGTGACAGTGAATTCAACCGGGCAAATCACCAAGCGCAGCAAAAGTCAAGCCAAGTTTTTTACAGAAACTATCGCCAATGGCATTACTTTAGATATGATGGCAATTCCTGGCGGCAGTTTCGTCATGGGTTCCCCCAATACGGAAGCAGAACGAGAGAATAATGAAGGGCCGCAGCATACGGTTAATGTAGCCGCTTTTTTTATGGGAAAATATGAGGTGACTCAGGCAGAGTGGCGTGCTGTAGGAGGTTTACCAAAAGTCAAGATTGACCTCAATGCTAATCCTTCTAATTTTAAAGGTGATGATTTGCCTGTTGAGACAGTATCTTGGGATGATGCTATAGAATTCTGTGCGAGGTTATCTCAAGTTACTGGACGCAATTATAGATTGCCTAGTGAGGCCGAATGGGAATATGCTTGTCGGGCAGGAACGACTACTCCATTTCATTTTGGGGAGACAATTACCTCGGATTTAGTTAATCATGACACGAATTATCCCTACGGTTCTGCACCAAAGGGAGCCGATCGTTATCAAGCAACTCCTGCACGAAAGGGAACCGATCGTCAAGAACCAACTCCTGTGGGTAGTTTTGGGCCTAATACCTTTGGACTTTATGATATGCACGGGAATGTCTGGGAATGGTGTCAAGATACTTGGCACGCAAATTATAACGGTGCGCCGACTGATGGTAGTGCTTGGGAAAGTGGTGGAGATAGTCAAAATCGGCTGCTGCGCGGTGGTTCATGGGGCTACAATCCCGCCTATTCCCGCGCTGCGTATCGTGGCGACCTTTCGCCGGGCATGGGCAACTACTTCATCGGTTTTCGGGTTGTGTGTGTGGCTGCGTGGACTTCTTAGCCCTTTGCTCTTTTGCTCTTTTGCTCTTTTCTCTTCTTCTTTTTTCCCTCTAGCCAGAAGCGCTAAAAATATTTTTTTTCAGATTTACCGCAGAACAGATTATAATTAGAAATATTGATTTTTCTCACGAATAGTCGCAGAGGAGATTTATAAAATGAATAACCTATTAGCAGAAAGTTTTGCCACTGTCTCTCAACTACCCGAAGCAGAACAAAATGCCATAGCATCCTTAATTTTAGACAAGATATCAGCATCAAGAGTCGCGCCGTTCCTCATTTCCCAATCAGACATCGAAACCCTAGAAAAATCATACATTTTCCGAGACAAAATAGAAGTCATTGAATTTATCAACAAATATCCGTTTCTACTTCCCGTTGTCCTAGACGCACCCGTTCAGATTAGCCCTTATTTTCGCGAACAAAAACTATTACTTCAAGTCATCAATGACCCCGAAATTCCTAACTATGTTCATCTGGTTCTCTCAATCATCTTAACAGACCTCGATCCCGATGAAGCAATGGATAGAGAAGACGAATTGCGTAAAAATTGGTCTAGGGGATTATCCCATGAAATTCGGGAGCATTTTTATACGATTTTGGAATATACAGATGAGTTTTGATTGGTCGCAATACCTAAATTTAGCAAAAGAACTTGCTGGTCAAGCAACTATTCCTGCTGAACAGGAGGCGCGATTGAGGGATGCTATCAGTCGTTCCTATTATGCTGCTTTTATCTCAGCGCGGAATTATTTGCGAGATAAACAAGGTCATTCCCTGCCAAAAACTAGCGATATTCACCGCTATGTTTGGCAAGAATTTGATATTAATCCTGACTCAAGATATCAATTAATCGCCGATAATTTAGCAGTGTTGCGCCGATATCGAAATCAAGCAGACTATGACGATAATTTTCCCTTATTATCTGCGATTGCTACTATTGCGATCAAGCGTTCTCAAGAAATTATTTATAACCTAAGTAATCTCTAAATATCAATTTAATCTAATAATGCTTTTTTGCTGGAGTCGGGTTTGTTGCTTCATTAGCCGGTGGAGTCATGGATCAAAATATCGCCCTTACGCACTAACAACCGTACAGGTGTTAAACTTTTATCGTGAAGTGATGTTGAGGAGTTCAGATTATTACACCCACACCTGAACAAAAAAATCAGTGCTATGTATTGTGCTGTTGGTTCACCAAGCTTTACTTGCCTATCAATGTTGTTCGGATGGATGAACGGACAGGAAATATATTTTTCCTAGCAGGTGAAGAAAATATCATAGAGATATACCCTAACGGACGATGGAGGTACATTGGATGAATAAGCCTAATTTTCAAGCAATGAGTCTGAAAGAATTGCACGATTACTTTATGGCACATCGGGATGACCAGGAAGTATTTTATGCCTATGTAGATAAGCTACATCAGGAAGGCAATTGGATTGAAATGCCTGCCTTGGAGTCATTGCAAGATTTAGAAAAATATCCTGAATTTACTGAGCGTTTTCGCGGTGACTCTCAATCTGTTAAATAATCAGTATTATGCAGAGAGGAGAGAGCAATCGGCGGTTGAAACCGCGTCTATACAAACGATGTCCCTCTCTAAGAGACTAAAGAATAAAGGGTAAAAATTTGGGAAGAAGGACTAAAGTCCTCACTACGAACCTTTTGAACGTTGGGACATTTGCCGCATTCCCACAGCCAATACGCTCAAAAACAAAAGCCCGATCGCCCCAGCCAACGGATTACCGTTAATTCCAGTCACCCAATCGGGAACAGAGCCAGAATATCGCACTAACTCTCCGATGTTAATTATATAGTATCCCCAGACCAAACCTGCATGAAGCCCGATCGACAAACCCAATCGATTTTGACAGTTGCGCTTTGCCAAAACCAGTATCAAACCCAACAACAACAAGCCCGGAAACTGAGGCCAACTCCGCAGCATTGCCTCCACGGGTTTGATAAAATGAGATAGGGCAAATACCAGGCTATTCGCCCGCACAGATATTTGAGCATTGTAATCCCGCTGCAACTCGTCCAGCAACCAACCCCGGAATACCAACTCCTCCGCAAAACCCACTCCCA
>JARCMA010000009.1 GCA_030248405.1 Microcoleus sp. MP8IB2.171 | reverse complement strand
TTACTCGGAAAGAGTATTATTTGAATATTTTGTTTCCGTCGGCGCTTCCTTATATCTTCACGGGATTGAGAATTGCGATCGGTTTGGCTTGGCTGGCGATTATTGCAGCAGAAATCGTGATGTCGGGGATTACAGGTATTGGCTTCTTTATTTGGAATGCTTACCAGCAAAACTACATCAGTGAAATTCTATTAGCGGTTTTCTATATTGGGGCGGTTGGCTTGATGCTCGATCGCATGATGGCTTGGTTGCAACACAAGATTGCTCCCTCTGAAGGAAAGTAGGGCTATTTCATTCTTCACTAAATTTTTCAGTCAGTCAGTCAGTCAGTCAGGGGTTAAAACCCCTGCCTAATAGCGAAAGTCGTCTGAAGACGACTAAGACACTAGGTCTCTTGCAAAACTATTATCCAGGCGATTAAAATCGCTATTTCTACTGACTAACACACTATTTCTTAGTCGGTTTCAACCGACTTTAGCTATGAGACGGGGGTTTAAACCCCCGGCGGACTGCGGTTCAGATTTAAGAGTGAAAGTTGTCTGAACAATAGTCAACAGCTATCGAAATGAAAAACCTACAAAAAAGGCAAGAAAATCATGTCAGTTTTGATTGCGGTAGAACAAGTCGGAAAAACATTTAATTTAACAGACGGCGGCACATATATAGCCCTCAAAGGCATCGACTTAGAAATTAAAAAAGGAGAATTTGTCTCCTTAGTCGGACACTCCGGTTGTGGCAAATCTACACTACTAAATATGGTGGCAGGTTTGGATTTGCCGACAGAAGGATTGGTGACAATCGACGGACAAAGAATCACCAAACCAGGCCCCGATCGCATGGTAGTATTCCAAAACTATTCGCTGCTACCTTGGCGAACAGTCAGAGAAAATATTACCCTAGCCGTAGACTCAGTGATGAAAGGCTTACCCAAAGCCGATCGCCTCGAAATCATCCAAAAACACATCGATATGGTAGGCTTGGGCCCCCACTCCGAGAAGCAACCCGCACTCCTCTCCGGCGGACAAAAACAGCGCGTGGCGATCGCCCGCGCCCTAGCCCTGCGTCCCAAACTGTTACTCTTAGACGAACCCTTCGGCGCATTGGACGCTTTGACTCGCGGCAACTTGCAAGAAAAGTTGATGGAAATCTGCCAAGAGTATGAAATCAGCGCCCTGATGGTAACGCACGATGTCGATGAAGCAGTGCTGTTGAGCGATCGCATCGTCATGCTCACCAACGGCCCAGAATCGAATATAGGCGGGATTCTCGAAGTAGACATCCCCCGCCCCCGCAAGCGCATGGAAGTAGTCTCGCACCCCAGTTACTACGCCCTGCGGAGCGAAATGATTTACTTCCTCAACCAGCAGAAACGAGTCAAAAAACTGCGGGCGCGGAAAGTACCGGCGATCGCCCGCCACGGCCTAGAAAAAGTCAACCTCGAACTCGGCTTCATTCCCCTAGCAGCTTGCGCTCCTCTGGCGATCGCCAAAGAAAAAGGCTTGTTTGCCAAACACGGCCTCGATGAAGTCCACCTCGTCCGGGAAACAAGCTGGCGCGGCATCGTAGACGGCATCGCCGCTGGCTACTTAGATGCAGCCCAAATGCCCTCTGGAATGGCAATGTGGTTGACATTAGGAGGCCACAAAAACAAGCCAATACCAACCGTTACAGCCCTCACCATGAGCCGCAACGGCAACGGAATTACCCTCGCGCGGCGCTTTTACGACCAGGGAATCTACAATCTGGCAGATTTCAAAGAAATGCTCCGCAGAACACCCGCGCAAACGCACCGCCTGGGCATCGTTCACCCTTCTTCGATGCACAACCTACTGCTGCGCTACTGGCTAGCTTCCGGCGGCATTGACCCGGATCATGATGTTGTGCTCAAAAACATCCCTCCAGCTCAAATGATCGTGGACTTGCAAGGCGGCACTATTGACGGTTTCTGCGTCGGCGAACCTTGGAATTTGCGGGCCTCGATGGAAGGAATCGGCTTTACGGTAGCTACAGATTTGGAACTGTGGCCCGGACACCCAGGCAAAATTTTGGGGGTGCGGGAAGACTGGGCAAATGCCTATCCCAATACTCACATTGCTCTGCTCAAAGCTTTGCTGGAAGCTTCTCAATACTGCGCCGATCCAAATCATGCCGAAGAAATTTCCGAAATTGTGTCGGGACGGGAATATATCGCTACTGATAAGAGTTACATTCAACTCGGCGATCCTAATTCTTCTGCTTGTAACCTCGATACTCCCATGCGGGAATACGCCCACCACTTGTTCTATGGAGACTCCGTGAACCATCCGAGCCGCACTGAACAGTTGTGGCACATGGTGCAGATGGCACGTTGGGGCGATACTGTGTTCCCGCGCAACTGGGTGGAAGTTTTGGAACGTGTGGTGCGGATTGGCCCGTTCAGCACGGCGACGCGAGAGTTGGGAATGTCTGATATTACTCATACTCGTGGTTCTCTTCGCTTGTTTGATGGCACGGTGTTTAGTGGTGATGATCCGATCAGCTATCTCAACAATCTGGAAATCAAACGTGATTTTACGATGGCCCAAGTCATCCTCGATTCCGGCCGCAGAGCTGCTTAGAAGTCGATCGCACTCGGAGCAAGTCGATTCCTTCTATGGCGTGTTCTCAAACCCGGAGATCCCCCCTTAATAAGGGGGGGACAAGAGAGTTCAAAGTCTCTGTAAAAAAAGGGGGAAGTATTCAAAGTCCCCCTTATTAAGGGGGATGCGAGGGGGATCGAGACTTGGAGACAAACTAGAAAAACACAGGGTTTCAGTAGTCTCAACTGGCAACTCACCATTCAAAACTCGATTATTTGCAATTGCCAATCACCCACTAACAAGTGTCAAACCCATGATTAACACCACTAAAAACCAAACAGACACCAAAGCCAAAGTCCAGCAACCGATCGATCGCCGCCAGCCTTTTTTGGTGATAGACAATGTTCATAAAGTATATCCAAACGGTTACAGGGCATTAGAAAACGTTAACTTGACCGTAGCTGAGGGAGAGTTTATTACGCTGATCGGACACTCCGGTTGTGGCAAGTCAACACTATTAAATATGGTGTCCGGTTTTAGCCATCCCAGTGAAGGCAGCGTGACGATTAATGGGGAGAAAATTACCAAGCCTGGCCCCGATCGCATGGTAGTGTTTCAGGGTTACGCTTTGCTGCCTTGGCGCACAGTGTTTGAAAATGTTTATATAGCAGTTAATGCTGTATTTCCCGATAAGTCGAAGGTGGAAAAAAATGCGATCGTCAACGAGCATTTGGCGATGGTGGGATTGACAGAAGCTGCTGAGAAAAGACCGCCACAAATTTCTGGGGGGATGAAGCAGCGGGTTTCGATCGCCCGCGCCTTAGCAATTCGCCCGAAAGTGCTGATTTTAGACGAACCGTTTGGAGCACTCGATGCAATTACGAAGGAGGAATTGCAGGAAGAGTTGCTGAAAATCTGGAACGATCACCGCTGTACGGTGTTGATGATTACTCACGATATTGATGAAGCGCTGTTTTTGGCCGATCGACTGGTGATGATGACCAATGGCCCGTCAGCGACGATTGGGGAGGTTCTGGAGATTCCTTTTCCTCGTCCGCGCGATCGGGTTCAAATGATGGAAGACCCAGAATACTACAATTTGCGAAACTACGCCCTAGATTTCCTATTCCACCGCTTCGCCCACGATGAGGATGCTTAATTCGTTTGAGATTGGGGATTGGGGATTGCTGAAAGATTAAAGCCCCAGCATTTCCCCAATTTCAGGACAACATCGCTGCGGGTGAGATGTCGCTGGTGCGATCGGGTAAACTGGAGCTTAAATTGTTGGGGATAAGTTTTTCCGGAAGATTCGGATCTTTTTCTCAACTTTTACGTCAATCCGCTAAGAGACCCGATTGCCTAGCTGTCTGTAAGCTGGCATGAATTTAGCTCACCTTTGACTGAAGGTGGGCTTCTTTCTTATGTTATTAACAGTTTTTGCTAAATTTATGGTTTGTGCATTCCACCATTTTAAGTGGCACAGGGCCAATGTTGATTATAGTTTTATAGATTACGATTTTGGCCAAGATAGCAGTTTTTTGTAGGGAAACGGCACTGCCGTGTCCGGCGGGTGGCTATGCGACTCTTAACAATTGGCCTCAGATTGATGATTGTAGCAAGACGTTTTTAAATTGGTATTACTCAAGTTTGCACGGAAAACTCCTCTGATTCAATATCCCAATTTACCCAGCGAATTGCCTCTTTAGCAGATGTCACATCAGGCGGCACTCGCAAAACATGAATGTGTCCGGTGCTCGGACAAGTCATTTTTAACAGATAAATATCTTCTTTTTTGGGAGCATCCTCATCGTCCTCGAAATCATCAGGATCGAAGCCATCAATATCAGCATCAATTTTGAGCAGCGTGTATTCTTTCCAGCAATTTAACTCTGTTGCTTGCAGTTCGGAGCAAATTCTAGCATAACCAATTCCCTGAATTGATACTCGTCTTAATTCAGCATTTTTTTCTGCTAAAAGCCATTGTGCTTGCCACAGATTGGGGTGAATTTGTCCGTATTTTTCAGGTAATGTTACACCGTGGTAGGAATAGATTTTGTAACCGTCGGGAAATTCCAGTGCAGGTTCTCCTTCTGCGTGGAGGCGGTACTCGCTGTCAAGGCGAAGCTGACAAGGGCGCGAGCACACAATACAGATATCATCTAACGGAAAAATCCAGCCGCATTCTGCTAAAAGCTGGTTCAGGCATTCAAAAAGTTTCTGTGCTTCTGGTTTGAGAACAACACCCAAGCCAGAAACACAGAATTCAGCAACAGCGAGAGCCTCAACCAAGTATTTCGGAGTAAATATTGACTTTGAATAGTTCCGATAGTCTAAAAAGTTTGCATTCAATTGTTGTTTTAGCTGTTCCTCCCATATACTTAACTCCGAAAGTTCCGGCGGCAATTCTGTTAAGTAAAAGGGGTGCAGCGCATCTGTTATCTGTTTATTAAGTGGCTCCATACACTCAGTATCTTCTATTACTTTTAGTGTTTCTAGTTGTGCAAACGCTTCGTTAGGGCTACTGTAAAAAGTTATTTCTGGAAGTTCTAAACCCAGGGTTTCGTAGACAGATTTAAGGGCGGTAGTGGCCTTGGGGTGAGAGATTGGTTCGGTAGAGTTGGCGAGAGTTCCCCACTTTTGACGACAGGGTTCGATCAGACTCTTCTGTTCAGCTTTAAAGTTTACAAACAGCTTAGTCAAATCAGTTAGATATTGCAGGGGCGTGAAGTCTGATATTTTATTTTTGAGCAGATTCAGAAGAGTCAAATGAGTCAGAGATTGTAAGGGTGTGATATCTGATATTTTATTCTTGAGCAGATACAGTTTAGTCAAATGAGTCAAAGATTGTAGGGGTGAGAGGTCTGATATTTTATTTTTGCTTATAGACGGCGTAGTCAAATGAGTCAAAGATTGTAGGGGTGTTAAGTCTGATATGTGATTGTTGAACAGATGCAACGTAGTCAAATGAGTCAAAGATTGTAGGGGTGTTAAGTCTGATATGTGATTGTGGGACAGATTCAGAAGAGTCAAATGAGTCAGACATTGTAAAGGTGTTAAGTCTGATATTTTATTTTTTCTGAGACCAATATCGGTCAAATTAGTTAGAAATTGTAGGGGCGTGAGGTCTGATATTTGATTGTCAGATAGAGTGAGATCGGTCAAATTAGTTAGAGATTGCAGGTATGCGATGTCTGATATTTGATTGCTACATAAATGCAGTTTTTTCAAATGACTTAGAGATTGCAAGTATGCGATGTCTGATATTTCATTGTTGGACAGTTTCAGATCAGTCAAATGACTTAGAGATTGCAAGTATGCGATATCTAATATTTGATTGTCAGATAGATTCAGACAAGTCAAATGACTTAGAGATTGTAGGTGTGTAATATCTGATATTTGATTGTCAGACAGATCCAGAGAACTTAAATGAGTTAGATATTGTAGGTATGCGATATCTGATATTTGATTGTCAGACAGATCCAGAGAACTTAAATTAGTCAGAGATTGCAGCGGTGTGATGTCTGATATTTGATTGTTGGAAAGATCCAGAGAAGTCAAACCCGCGCATGATTGCAGCGGTGTGATGTCTGATATTTCATTGTAGTAAAGATAGATCCCAGTCAAACCCGCGCATAATTGCAGCGGTGTGATATCTGATATTTCATTGTATTGCAAATATAGATTGCTCAAGTGAGTCAGAGATTGCAGTGGTGTGATATCTGATATTTCATTGGATTGCAGATATAGATCAGTCAAATGAGTTAGAGATTGTAAAGGTGTAATGTCTGATATTTGATTGTAGTCTAGATGCAGCTCTTTTAAATGACTTAGAGATTGCAAGTATGCGATATCTGATATCTGATTGTTGGACAGATAAAGAGAAGTCAAATGAGTCAACCCTTGCAGGTATGCAACATCTGATATTTGATTGTCGGACAGATTCAGAGCAGTCAAATTAATCAGAGATTGCAGTGGCGTGATGTCTGATATTAGATTGTCGGACAGATTCAGCTCTTTCAAATGAGTCAGAGATTGCAGGGGTGTAATGTCTGATATTAGATTGCAGCACAGATGCAGCTTATTCCTACTTGACAGTATCCGGTTCGCTTCATGAATATTGGAAGTGCCAGCACACTTTAACAGCATCTCAACTGTATGTTTTGCTGCTTCTGAAAGGCTGTCTTTGTGCAAGCACCAGTCGGCAAAGCTGTTGAATTCTGCGGGATTTGGTTGTTGTTCTGACATAAAATTGTGGAAAATTATATATTCCTGGCAAGTGTCTAATTCTGTGGCTGCTAGTTTTTGACAAATACGATCGCACAAAATGACATCCAATGCTGTAATACCAATTTCATCAAGTAGCGTTAGATATTACCCCCCCCAACCCCCCCTTACTAAGGGGGGGCTAAGACTTCATCTATAGCATATCTTTAGAAAAATGGTATAAATGCCGATCGCACAAGCACCCACTTTAATCACTTCCACGGCGTGCGATCGATCTATCGCGAAAAGTGGAAAGCGATCTCGCCCTCCACTTTTCGAGATCAACTGGAATCTGAGCTTTTTGTGCAGACTAAGGTTTGTTAAACCTTAGTCTGCGACATACCGCCAACCTTGCGGCTCATATTCCCGCTGAATCCGCACCATCCAATTACCTTCAGGAATTGCGATCGCATGGTGTTCTTCGTGACTCAATAAAGCTGTCGGCGAAAGCACTCGCAAGTACAGAGTACCGTCTTTTTCGTAAAGTTCAGCTTGCCCCTCCACAATCTGGTGCGAATGTCCGGTGACTTCACCTTCGGCGAGAGTTAGGTGAGGTTTCTTTTCTCCTGCGATAGGCGGTACCGGGGTGAGAATTACGTCGCCTTGTCGGATGGGCTGCATAGGTTTTTTCTAATTTTTGTTTGCTGATGTCGATCGAGCTTTCCTACCACTATTTTATACTACATTGGTAATACAGGAGCGTCAAGGGCGATCGCGCTTTTGGGTGAAAGGGCGCTCGCGCTTTTGGGGTTGATGGGCGATCGCTAAATCTATAAGCAACTCTGCTTCAACGTTCTACTGCTGGGATGAGTTTTGAGGATTTCATAAAAGTAGAGAATTAAATGCAGTATAATCGAAAATAAGCGAGTTGAGAGGGATAAAATTATGCCGGCTATGTCAGTAGCGATCGATATTGGAACTCTGATTACTACCAATCCCAAAATTCATGGTGGCTGTCCGATTATTGCGGGTACAGCAGTAACAGTGCGACGCATTGCTGTCGATTATAAGATGGGTTTAACTCCAGAGGAAATTACGCAAGAAATTCCTCATTTAACTTTATCTCAAGTTTATGCTGCATTAGCTTTTTATCATACGAATAAAGACATGATTGAAGCAGATATAGCAGCGCAGGAAGCGGAGGCTGAACGATTAGAAGCTGAACACATCGCAGGTTAACAATAGTGACTAAAATTCGTTTGTATTTGGATGAAGACTCTATTAAAAATTCACTGGTTGTTGCTTTGCGGAATGCTGGGGTTGATGTGATAACTGCTGCTGATGCTAATAAGCTTAGTTGTACTGATGAGGAACAGTTAATCTGGGCAACGGAAGATAATCGGGTTATCTATAGCTTCAATGTGGGTGATTTCTGTCGCCTTCATATCCTGTATATGGTTGAGGGAAGAAGTCAGGGGGAATTATCTTGTCGAAACAGCGTTACTCTGTGGGCGATCAGTTAAGGGGAATTTTGGGGTTGATAGATGCTGTTTCAGCAGAGGATATGAGGAATCAGCAGGTATTCTTGGGAAATTATATTAGGGGTGAGTAAGGGCGATCGCGCTTTTGGGGTTGATGGGCGATCGGGCTTTTGGGGTTGATGGGCGATCGGGCTTTTTGGGCGAAAGGGCGATCGCCAAGGCTCTACTGCCTCACTCTTCCTTTATAACTATCTAAGATAGCTATTTCCAAAGGTCATCACAGATACTTCATAGGATCGCTACTCGGCACGAAGACAATTCCAAAAAAACCTAATACTGGCACTATTAGTAAAAGCACGCTAAACAAAAACAATTTTGGTAGCAAGAACAAAACCCCTATATAAAACAGTAGCCAAGCTACAACCGGTCTGCCAATCCAATGACTTGCTTGTTGATTGATAGTATGCCATTTTTCATTGACGCTAACACCTTCTTGTGCTAATTCGTCTCTGATTTTGTTAAGAGCTTTTTTTGTCTCTATTCCTTTCCGAATAGAGACTCCTGTTTGCCCTAACATATACAAAAAGGCAATTCCAAGCAAAGAAATAACAATGCCGAAAAACCATGATGCTAACTGGGCTGATAAACTGAGAAGAAAAGACATGATTGTTCTCCTTGCTTATATATTTAAATAATATTTAATTATTTAGGAACTGGAGTGCCACACTTTGAACAAAAGCGATCGTCCTCGATTAAAGAATTACCGCAATGGCTGCAAAACTTCCGTTGAGACGAAAGCTGATTGACTGGTTCATCTTTATTTGTAGGCGGTTTACTTAGAGGATTTTCCGGTTGGACACTAAATCCAAAATTGGAATTAGGAGGCACATTGAGATTAGAGTCATCTAGATTGAGTTTTGACCCCAACTTATTGTCAGCAATAAACTCTTGAATGATACTTTTTTCCATCAAATACTGAGGAGTATCTTGACCAATTTTACGAAATTCGTTACGAAGGCGTTCAGCCAAGAAAGTCTCAAGCCTTCCCCGGAGTTCCTGCTTTTGCAAATCAGTTTCTGCTTGCTCCAACAGTTGATCTAGCTGTTTCTGTACTTCTCTCCTATCATCTCGGCAGTCTGGTAACTCCAGAATTTGCACCGCTTCTTCCCAATTCGCAGCCAGTGTCACAATATCCTCGTCAAGTTCGCTGTTTTTGCGGTAACGAATGACATCTTTCTTGATTTTTTGATTCGTTTCCTGGCGCAAAATACCAAAAGCGCGAGCAATCAGAACTAACTTCTCGACTGCCGGATCGGAAGGCATAAAATCCCAGAAGACCAGATCTTTCTGGAGGTGAACTGGAATCGGCACATCTACCTGTTGCCCTCCGAGCATGGCTCGCTCTGCTCGGATACGTTCGCCGCGCCATTTTTGATAAAAACTCCGCAAAATATCTGTCCCTGAAATACAGCGTAAAGAGAATCCGCCCACTTCTTGCACAGCTAAAATTTTGTGACGTTCGCGATTAGTTAGGGGAGCGATCGCGCCGTCTTGGGTAAAATATCTTTGCAGAATTTTAACTTGCCGCTGGGCTGCAGGCTCGGTCGCAATACTTCTCGGTTAAGCCCTCATCAGGTAGAATGGTATTGATTCGTGGATAAGCGAGGGTAAAATTGATGTCACTAAAAGAATTCACCTTAATCACTCCAGTCATAGAAGCAGCGTCTGTATTTAAAGCACTAGAAACGGCGATACCATCCGAAACGATTAAACAAGCAATTGGCCAGACCAATAGCCAGCAAAAACGTCAAAGAAAACTATCATCGCTCGTTGGTGATCAGTTTGGTAATCGCCATGAGTCTGTGGTCATCGGTGTCAATGAGAACAGTTCTCAAAAATCTCGTTAATGGTTTAAGCATGAAGTGGATTCAGTTAGGAGAGTATTGGCAAGTACCAAGTAGTTCCTCAATAAGTGAAGCTAGGCAGCGAGTTGGATGTAGAGTAATGACTCAGTTATTTGAGCGAGTAGTTCATCCAATGGCTTCACCACAAACAGATGGGGCTTTTTTGGGTGGATTACGAGTCATGGCAGTAGATGGAACAGTGATAGATGTCCCAGATAGTGCAGCCAATGCCAGAGTTTTTGGGTATCCGGGAACACGTCCTGGGACTAAAGCTGCTTTTCCAAAAGTAAGATTAGTGCGGATGGTAGAAACAGGGACTCATCTAATTATTGATGCGTTGATGTGTCCATATCGGATTGGGGAGCGAGTTCGTGTTCAAAAACTCCTCCGGTCAGTTACGGAAGGAATGCTGCTGATGTGGGATAGAGGATTGCACTCTTATAAAATGGTCAATGCGACACTTAAACAATCTTGTCACTACTTAGGTCGATTACCTGCCAATGTCAAATTTGAGGTCGAACAAGTGTTAGAAGATGGCTCTTATTTAAGTTGGATAAATCCAGATGGTAAATCTCGCAAACAAGGTGCAGCAAAAATTCAAGTCAGAATCATTGAGTACACAATTGACTCGGATGCGGAGCCAAAAACTTATCGTCTAATTACCAGCTTGATGGATCTAACGGTTTTTCCAGCTTTATTGTTAGCAGCAGAATACCACCAACGATGGGAAATCGAAAGTACCATTGATGAACTTAAAACTCATCTTTTAGGTCGCAAAACTCCCATCCGTTCTCTCAAGCCTCGCGAAGTTGTTCAAGAAATTTATGGCTGGCTACTCGGACATTGGTGCATCCGTTGTTTAATGTTTCAAGCGGCAGAAACAGCGGGAATTTCACCGTTACGGATTGGCTTTACTGGTACTCTGAATGCAATGAGGCGGGCAATTCCTAATTATCAAAATATTGAACAATCTCAACTCCCTTTTTTTTTCAATGGCTGATTCGAGAGATTTTGGATGAAAAGATTCCCAAACGTCAGGGTCGAAATAATCCCCGCGTTGTTAAAAAACCTCGCTCCAAGTTTCTGTCCAAAAAACCTGTTCATCGAGGTACTGGTACTCAGCACCAGGATCTTCATTTTTCTATTCTCAGTACCGCTTAGACCTTAACCGAGAAGTATTGGATCAGGATCTATCAAAAATCAATCTGGGTTAAAAAAGAAACTCTGGGCAATATGAAGCTCTTCTCAGGACAGCAAAGAAAAATGGGAAACCTCTTTGTCTAATAATTTATGGCAAGCGGAAGTTTGCAACAACTGAGTTCAAGAATATCATTTTTATAGAGGATTTTCCTGACAGTAAAACTTACGATAGCCTGACATCAGAAGAACGCGATCAACGATGTAAACAGCGACCCAGACTAATTCCTCCAAGGAGCGGAAATTCAAATTGAATCATAAAGCTAGTCTGTAAGGGACGATCTTAAAAACCCGGTTTTTTGAAAAAGCCGGGTTTTTAATCAAGTCAAAAATTAAGCTTCAGCTAAAAATCTTCGCCCTCATTTCCTAACATTGCCAATTCCTTGTTTGGATTTTTGTATATAAGTACGATCGCCTTTTGAGATGACTCGGGCGATCGCCAACTATAATTTAATTTTGAATATTGCTTAATCTCACTTCAAAATAACATCAATATTTTGTCGATCGTGAGGTTTGAGTAAAGGAGAGAATGGAGGGTTTGTTAGAGGGTTAAGGCGAGGCAGAGCCTCTGGGAATGCGTTACCAGGCAGAGCCTGGGAACGAGCTAAACCCGGTTTCTGCGATTATTCTGGCATCTTCACGCCCGATTTTGTTAAGAAACCCGGTTTCTGAGCCCTGCGCGATCGTGAGGTTTGAGTAAACTCGCCGGATCGGGCCCAGCCGGGATAATGCAGCCGGGATTCAGCGGGAACAAATTGCCGTAATAATCGCGCTTCACAGCCTCCAAATCGCAAGTGCCGGCAACTCCCGGTAACTGGTACAAGTCGCGCAGATAAGCTCCCAAATGCTCGTAATCCTGAATGCGGCACACATTGCATTTGAACAAGCTGTAATAAACAGCATCAAAACGGAATAGAGTAGTAAAAAGCCGCACGTCTGCTAAAGTCACCCGATCGCCACAAAGGTAACGACTCCTCAAGAGCGATCGATCGATCTCGTCTAAAACAGCAAACAATTCACTGCAAGCCGAGTCATAAGCAGCCTGAGATTGCGCGAAACCGCAGCGATAAACGCCGTTATTCACCGATTGGTAAATCTTCTCATTCCACTCGTCAATTTGCGATCGCAAATCCAGAGGATAAAGATCCATTTCAGGATTGCTAGCAAACTCGTTAAACTCCGAGTTTAGCATCACAATAATTTCCGAACTCTCGTTATTGACGATCGCCTTTTTCGAGTCATCCCACAGCACCGGCACAGTACACCGCCCCTGATAGCCCGGTAAAGCCAACTGGTAAAGTTCCGGCATCGTGTTGCAGCCCAAAGTCTCCGACTCCATCACCCACATTCCCCCTTCAGAGGGATAGACAACAGACACGGATATCACATCTTCAAGCCCTTTGAGCGCTCTAGTCACCAGAGTGCGGTGCGCCCAAGGGCATCCCGTACCCACGAAGAGGCGATATCGTCCCGCAGCGGGTTGGTAAGGGTTGTCTGCTTCTGTGCTGACAAAATTGCGGAAACTGCTGCTGGGGCGAATGTATGCTCCGGTGCGATCGGGCGGCGCTAGTTTTGACATCATTAATTGCCACATTGATGTCCAGACAAATTTGCCTAGCTTGACTGTTACGGATGAAGGAAGTGATTTGTTTTTCACAATGCGATTAAAAGAGGTTTGCTAAACATAATCTGCTTATTTTAACTCACGCGAGGTTTATTCCCTCGTTACCAAGCAGAGCCTGGGAACGCATATCCAGAGCCTCTGCCTCGCTGTTCGCTGTTTTCCCTCGCCTGGGAAGGACTTTTCTAGTATCTGCCAGAGGCTATTTCGCGATAAGCTCGATCGATCAATTGGCGAGCAACTGTCTGAATTCCCGTATGCTCGTAATAATTGGTAGTCATGTCTAAAAACGCCGCCACATAATCCAATTTGTCATCGGTAACATCAATGTATTGCTTGAGATTGCCTAAAACTATGGCGGGAGTTAAGCCGCGAGACTGTACTAAATTGTTCATCCAACCTTGGGCTGAAGCGAAAGTTGTTGTCACGAATCCAAATTTTGCTGCATTATTTGCGCCGGGAATTAGGTTGCTGATATTTTGGAATGTTGAGTTTTGCTGCAAGGTTGAAGGATTCAATCCGCCTAGGGTATTTTGCGCTACTCGAAGGAAGTCCGGGCCCAGGGGAATTAAACCGTCAGCGCATACTAATGCAGCCATCCGCATCAGAGATTCGCCTTTGTAATTTGATAAATAATTAGCAAAGCTTCCCACATTGTCAAGGGAAATATTGTTAAGTTTGCAGAAGGCAATTAGCTCGATCGCCACTTTGACGCACAAGTCGATCGTTTGAGTTGTGTCAGCTTTGGGAGTGAGGCGGTTGAGAAAGGAAAGAAAGCCGATGTTTTCGCCGATTTTATTCGCCATAGCCGTTGCACCTAACGCACTGTCGGCGCTGTCTGCTAACTGGTAAAGCCTGACTACGCCTTGATAGGGTTCGTTGGGGTTAGCGTAAAGCTCGATCGCGCGATCGCGAATTTTCCCAACTAATTTGCGCTTTGTTTCCCCTGTCACCGCTTGAATAGTATTATCAAAACCCGTTAGATTGTTCCACTCCCCCGGAACCACAAAATCGAGAGATTTGAGCATCATCACAGTGACACCACCAGACGGCAAATTGTCAACCAATTCCACAATAGATTTGCTCATCACAAACTCCTGAATAGCCAGATTTAAAGTGTTCTTTCAAATACTCCAACTTCGGAAAATCCGATTCCAGATTGCGGGTAAATTCCCCAGCACTAAGTAGGTAAGCAAAAATAAATATTATACCACCCGAGCCACTTTTGCAATCCTCCGATCTTTTCTCTGTTCTCTAACTCTGCGTTCTCTGCGCCCTCTGCGGTTCATTAAAAAAAGTCTTTTCCACAAAACATTTGGATTTCACTCGCCAGCACAAAGTTAAGTTTCATTATATTGACCAACTCAAAATTCTCGCACTGTGTTAAAATAGATGGCGCCAAATAGAAAAACCTAAAAGATGACTGTTGCACTTAACAAAACTCCGGGATTAGCCTCGCGTTTAGTAAATGGCGTCCTTTCCATCAAGCCTTTGGCTAATCTAGCCAAGCACCAAGCGCGGGAAATGATGATAAAAAGAGCAGAAAAAATCGGAGTGCATTGGCGACAAGAATCCCAAGCACTTTTAGCTCGAAATTGGGATGCAGAATTGCTCAGCGTTCAAAATCCCGATCTTGTTTACCCGAAATATTATCTAACTTCATTCCACGCTTATGAAAAAGGTAATATGAGTTGGGAAGCTGCAACAGAAGTTGAAGTGGCCGCCCGTACAGTTCACGCGGGAATTTGGCCAGAAGCGGGTGCAGAAGGCGATCCTAAACTCCGCGCCAGCTATCACGAAATTGTCAAATCTCAAATTGCTTCTTCACCGCAAAATATTGTTGATTTGGGATGCAGTGTGGGAATGAGTACGTTTGCTCTTGGGGAGGTTTACCCGGAAGCGAAGATGACTGGGGTAGAGTTGTCGCCTTATTTTTTAGCAGTTGCTAAATACCGTTCCCAACAGCGAGAATCAGAATTATTAAATCAAAAATCTCCGACTTGGGTTCACGCTGCTGCTGAATCTACTGGTTTGCCGGCAGCGGCTTTTGATTTAGTTTCTATTTGTTTAGTTTGTCACGAATTGCCACAGAAAGCTACGAGAGAAATATTCCGGGAAGCGAGGCGTTTGCTGCGTGTGGGCGGACATTTGACAATTATGGATATGAATCCTCAGTCGGAAGTTTATGCCAAAATGCCTCCTTATATTTTGACTTTGCTCAAGAGTACGGAGCCTTATTTGGATCAGTATTTTGGGTTGGATATTGAGCAAGCTTTGGTAGATTCCGGTTTTGCACAACCGACAATCACTTGCAATACAGTCCGACACCGAACTATTGTTGCTGAGGCAATATAGCGATTTTCAGTATAGTGAACTACAGATATCGGGTAGGACACGGCACTGCCGTGTCTAAAGCTATCTTGATTTAATTCGATTGAAAACTGCTATAAATAGTAAAGTTGCATCGATATTATTCAGTCCTTGGGGCGGTGCGTGAGTGTAAATAGTCTAATCTGTGGATTTTAAAATTTATGCGATCGCGCCCCCTACTGATAAATAATTCCGATGCAACCGGATTTGATATTAGACAGCAGTAGGAGCTATTAACAGCGCCATTTGTTACAGATTTTGATAAAACCCTAACTAAAGGACATCATCATGAACCCGACAGCCCCCTCTCAAAAGGTCATTGATTGTTTGCAGGTTATCTTGGATGCCACGGCATCGAAAAATTACGAGCTTTTTACAACAGTGGGCGATGCAGGCTACAAAGCGAGCATTACACAAAAAATGTTTGACGATGTTAGCGAGCAGCTTGCTTCCCGCCTGCAAAAGGGATATTCAATTACTTATTTTGGCGATCTAAAACAAGGTAATTGTCAGATTTATTTGTGGAAGCTGACTTTTGAAGATGGTGGAGATGAATTTGTGGCACACATGACTATGAATGGAGACAAAGTTGCTGGGATTTTCATCGAATAACATATCTTTCTTGACACGGCGTTTCACTGAATCTAACGCCGATCGCCCACAACGGTTAATCGAAACCGATCGGGCGGAACAAAGGTGATTCCCCGGCGCGCCGGACGAATTGGCCGATCGAGATTTGAGACAAATTCGCGCGCCGACAACACTGTTGCTAAAACGAGCTTCATTTCAAACATCGATAACGCCATCCCGATACAGCTTCGACTCCCGCCTCCAAACGGTAAAAATTCCGAGGCGGAAAACTTGCGATCTAAAAAGCGATCGGGATTGAAAAGAGCCGGATTTTCGTAGGTTTCAGGGCGACGGTGCGCCAAATAGACACAGGGGATTAAAATCGTTCCCGGTTGATACGTATAGCCTTCGAGTTCGATCGCCCTTTTTACCTTGCGCGGCTGCGAAATTAAGGCGATAGGATAAACCCGCAGCGCTTCCTTGCAGACTGCTGTTAAGTAGGGCGACTGCGAAAGTGCGATCGGATCGGGATTCTCGCCCAATTCATCCAATTCCTTCCGCAACGCCGTAAGGCATTCGGGAAACTGATGCAGCCAGTAAAACGCCCAAGTCAACGCCGATCCAGTCGTTTCATGTCCCAATAACAACAGCGTCATCAACTGATCGCGCAATTCTCGATCGCTGAGGGATTCGCCGGTGTCGTCGCGGGCCATCATCAACACCGACAGAATATCCGTGCGAGACGAATCGAGAGAATGCGATCGCCTCTCGGCAATTTCCGCATAAATCAGCACATCAATCTGCGCCATTTGCTCCAAAAACTGCCCCCACGGACTCCATGATCCCAAATTTTGCTGCAAGGGTTCAAAGAAAAATTGGATTGAGTACACTTCGGAGGTTATCGCCTCTAAAAGTTTACTTAGCAGGTGTTTAAGGCGTTCGTAGCGCTCTCCAGGCACCAATCCGAAGACAACTTGCAAGATTACTTGCAGCGAAATTTCTGACATTTCTTCGCGGACTGCGATCGCATCTGGGGCTTTCCAGTCGATCGTCTGCTTTTTCGTCAAATCAACAATCAAATGCCCTTGACTGTGCAACTGTTCCCGATGCAGCGCGGGCATTAATAGCTGTCGCTGTCGCAGATGTCGCGGCCCTTCATTCATAATTAGGGATTCATTTCCCACCAGCGGGCGAAATACGTTGGTCACTTTGCCAAATTCAAAGGCATCGGCTAACGTCGTAAACACCGCCTGAATGGCTTCTGGACGGCCCAGAAACACCACGGGGGGCGAAGCGGGCCCCAACACGCGGGCGGTAAATGTATCGCCGTATTTGGCAGAGTTGCGATCGAAAAATGCGATCGGGTCAGCTACCAGCGAAAGCGTTTGGAACAGAGCAGGAGAACGAGATCCGATAGGCAGCGTCATTGAAAAACTGGCGATACACAATATTTCTAGTGTATATCGATCGACCTTGCACCCGGAAATTTATCTGCGATCGATCGCGAAGGCAAGTAGCAAAAATGGTAATGCTATCGGGATCGATCGCAGATTGTACGGCTAGCTTCCCAGCCTAAACTGCTAACAGTTGTAGGTTTAGATGAAATGGATGCTAGCGATCGTTTGGGCATTATGCTCACGAAAATCAAATGACTTTGGGATACAATTGTTATAAAAGCTGGTAGCCTGTTGGCTGAATTTGTTATGACATTAACATCCCGTGTTGTTCATAGCGACCCCGATATTCTGGGGGGAACCCCTGTTTTTGTTGGGACTCGTGTGCCAATGAGAACCCTACTTGATTATCTTGAGGCTGGTGATTCATTAGAGGTATTTCTAGACCATTTCCCTAGTGTCAGTCGGGAACAGACAATTGCAGCTCTTGAATTAGCAAAGGAAATGCTGACAGCCTATGCGAATCCTGCTTGATGAATGTGCCCCACGACCTTTAAAGCGTGAACTTGCTGATTACGAGATACGCACAGTTGTTGAGATGGGATGGTCAGGAAAAAAGAACGGTGAATTGCTGCGGCTTATGAGTCAAGAGGGCTTCACGATTCTGCTCACCACAGATCAAAATTTGCGCTATCAGCAAAACTTGCAGCAAGCTGGAGTCGCCGTTATTGTTCTTGTAGCATCAAGCAACAGACTTCCTGATTTACTTCCTCTAATAACAGATACTCGTAAGGTGTTGAATACCATTACTCCGGGGGAAGTGATTGAAGTCGGAGGTTCTTAAAAGTTCTTTAGGCGACGCAGCAAAACAACGCCTATGCACCCGATCGCACAGAGGTTATGTGTTGGGAACGGAGGTAGTCTGCGGCGGGTGATTGACACTGTTAGATGGCTCTATTCCTGCGAGGGTGGTTCCGCCGATTGTACGGCTAGCTTCCCAACCTAACATGACTGTTTTACGCTCTACTCCCCAGCCATA
>JARCMA010000065.1 GCA_030248405.1 Microcoleus sp. MP8IB2.171 | reverse complement strand
TAAAAACTAACTCTGCTTAAATGTTTTGTAGGCACTCAATAATTATTCTCCAATATACCATATTCTACTAATATAAATTTTAGATGCGTTCGCCCTGGCGGCCGGATTGGTTTGGAGTTGTGGGAGTTCCCCGACTTTACGATCGCTCCGAACTGCGGATGAGTTATGTTACTTGGCAGGAAGGCGTGAATCCTTTTGTAATTGTAGAACTGCTTTCGCCGGGAACGGAAAAAGAAGATTTAGGCGACAATACCGATGAGGAAAAGTTGCCACCTCAGTCGGGAAATACTGCGGGTAATGGGCAAGTTTTGGAGCCGGAGACGAAGGAGGAACCGCCGAGAAAATGGGAGGTTTACGAGCAAATTTTGCGGGTTCCTGTTTATGCCGTTTTCAGTCGCTATACTAACAAATTGCGAGTGTTTGAATTGAAGGGCGGACACTATCAAGAATTAGAATTGCCCGAGTCGCGAGTGTGGATTGCTGACCTAAGTTTGGGCTTGGGTTTGTGGCAAGGAGAGTTTCAGGGAATCGATCGACTGTGGTTGCGCTGGTATGATGTTGATGGCAATTGGATTCTGACTGAAGCGGAACAGCAACGGCAGCGGGCCGAGTCAGCGGAAGCTCAATTGCAGTCTTTAATTCGGCGGCTGCGGGAATCTGGCATCGATCCCGATCGATTTTTAAACGGTTAGAGAGGAGTGAAGTCCTGACTAAAAACTGGTTCGCAGTCAGGACTTTAGTTGTTTTTTTACTTCAATAGTCCAGGACGCATGGCAACCCAGAAACCGGGTTTTTTTACTAAAATACTTCGTTACACACCGAAAATTCGGGAAAAAACCCGGTTTCGAGGAGTCGAAGTGCGTAAGTTCCGTTCAAAATAAGACGGAAGTCCTCACTACACACAGGCTTTAAGAGTTGATAAGAACTTGATTAGTTTCCGCTTGTTTGTCGCTGGTACTATTTGCGGTCAATTCGTCCGCGTAGGGAGATTGATGCAAATAAGCTTTACCGACAGAACCGAAAAGTTGCAGTTTGTCAGAAATGACCGATCGCATGGCATCGATCGCCTTTTCCATTACTTCCAACAAATCTGGATCTGACAAAGAACTGCTAGTTTTTAACACGTCCATATAAGCTTCGCGAACTTCCGTATTCACATTAAATTTAGATACTCCTAATTTAATAGATTGATTAATCATTGATTCCGGCAAACCGCTAGCACCGTGTAGCACTAACGGCACTGGAACAGAAGCGCGGATTTTTGCCAAACGCGGGAAATCGAGTTTTGGTTCGCTGAAATATTTCCCGTGAACGTTGCCAATTGTTACTGCTAAAAAATTTACCTTAGTTTCTTTGATAAACTCTACTGCTTCCAAGGGATCTGTCATTTTTGCGGCTTTTTCTTCGATAGTCAAACCGTCTTCCGTGCCGCTAATTCTGCCGATTTCTGCTTCAACTACCGCACCGTTAGCGTGGGATAATTTAGTCATTTCCCGCGTAAATATTAAGTTTTGTTCGTAGGGCAAAGGAGAACCGTCTGCCATAATTGACTTGATGCCGGCGTCTAGGGCGAGATGAATGTCTTTTTCTGAGGTGCTGTGATCTAAGTGTACTGAGATCGGCACTAAAGATTGGCGCGCGGCTTCCATGCAAAGCGCGACTAAAGGCGATTTTCCGTATTTGAGGGCGCTGGGGTGAAGTTGCAGCATAGCAGGACTTTGCAGCGCTTCCGCGGCATCGATGACGGCTTTTACTCCTTCGAGGTTGTAGACGTTAAAAGCGCCGATCGCATAAGCGTTTCTCCGGGCCGTGTTCAGCAATTCGCTAGTTGAGGCGATCATAAGTACCTGGCTTAAAAACTTTTCTGAATGTTAATCATCCTATCAAAGTTCGGTTGCAAGCTTATCTTAATTTTTATTTCTTGTAATTGCGAATTCTTAGGCTACTATTTGTGTGATCCGCCTTTATTCTTGAGTAAGGTGCGCGGATCGGCGCACCCTACTATTTATGTGAGGCGCATTTATTCTGGCGCACCCTACGACTAATCCCTTTACTATTTTTGTGCGTTACCAGCGTGCAAACCGCACTCTTTTACGGTCGCTTCTTCCCACCACCAGCGACCTTCGCGTTCGTGTTGGTTCGGCAATACTGGCTTCGTACAAGGTTCGCAACCAATGCTGACAAAACCGCGTTCGTGCAACTTGTTGTAAGGCACATCCAAAGCGCGAATGTATTCCCAAACCTCTGCCGAAGACCAGTTTGCTAAGGGGTTAAATTTAATTAATTCATGGTCAGGAGTTGAAAATGCACTGTCAAATTCAATGACTGGAATACCGTTGCGGGTACTGGGACTTTGGTCTTTTCGCTGACCAGTAATCCAAGCATCGAGAGTATTCAGTTTGCGGCGCAGCGGCTTGACTTTCCGCACGCCGCAGCATTCTTTGTGACCGTCTTGATAAAAACTAAACAATCCCTTTTCTTCTACTAGGGCTTGTACTTCTGCTGCATCGGGAAACATTACTTCTAATTTAATGCCGTAATGTTTTCTGACTTGATCCAAAAACTGATAAGTTTCTGAGTGCAATCGTCCGGTGTCTAGGGTGAAAACGCGGAAATTTTTGGTAATTTTTGAGGCAATATCGATCAGAACTACATCTTCAGCCCCGCTGAAAGAAATGGAGATATTGTCAAAATTTTCTAGGGCAAATTTGAGAATGTCTCGCGGTGTTTTTTGACTGTATTCTGCTTCTAGCGCGGCAATGTTGAGATTTCTTTGGATGGCAACCATATTTTCGGATTTTCGGTGTTCTTTTCCTCTAGCCCTTTATTAT
>JARCMA010000520.1 GCA_030248405.1 Microcoleus sp. MP8IB2.171 | reverse complement strand
GCCGGACGAATTTTTTTAATTTCCGCCCCCACTGTCGGGTCAAAATTAGCAAGCCAAACATCACCACGTTTGGGAAACAGAGAATTAGTAGTCAATTAAATCTCCTGTCTGTAATTCTTGCCATTCTGTATCTTCCTGGTAATGACTTAACATCACCTCAGCCTGTTCTGCTAAAATGCGCCGTCTCTCTTCAATGGGCAATTTTATAAACTCCCGACGACTGGGATATTGAGCAACTGAAGGTATTTCTAAAACTTGAGATTCAGACTGTATTTGTGTTTGAGACTTATACAGTGCTTCTATTCGATCGCCTTCGGCTGCTTCGGCCACAATCTCAGCATCAATTTCATCTCGGTTAGCATGGTAATAAGTCAAAGCTGCATAGACTTGAGTTAGAGTTAAATGCCCGATGCGAGAGGCAATTTCTTCTGCGGTCAAACTTTGCTTGTACCAAATAGCAATGCGACGGACTGTAATACCCGTTCCGGCAATGATTGGACAGCCGCCATGTATGTCAGGATGACGGCTAATTAGAGTGCCAATATCGGTGATGGTTGACAAGATTTTTTCCTCGCCAATTTCTGATTGTGCTTTGATCTAGGATAGCACTCTCAGAGCAAGAGCGATCGCCCTTTCTTGACAGAAGCGCGATCGCATTAAATTTTACCATTTTAAAAAGAGAATTCCTCTAAATAGAGTTCTGTTGCTTCTTTCAGATTGGCGATCGCTTCTTCAATTGTTTCACCCTGGCTGGCAGTTCCCACTTCAGGACATTCTGCCACATAAACATCTTCTTCCCAATAAACGATTGCTGTAAAGATACGAGGCATATTTTTTGCAATACCTACTTATACCATTTTTCTAAAGATGTGCTGATGAAGTCTTAGCCCCCCCGAACTCGCGGGGGGGTTGGGGGGGTAAGATCTAGCGCTACTTTATGAAATTGGTATTAGTTCTTACTCAAATCCTGATTTTAACACATCGGGCGAGAGCCCTTTTTTTCCTAAAGCGCGATCGCCCTTTCTTGAGTAGGGACACGGCCTTGCCGTTTCCCTACAAATATCTGTTATTTTACCCCATATCAGCAGGGACGTGACACTGCCGTGTCCGGCTTCTAATCCGCGCGGGCGATTCCCTACAGATAGCTACCATTCACGCACTTTATGCACCCAAAAAACCTAATTTTGCTCCGGCGAATCTCCCTTAGCAGCATCTTTAATCACAGGATGAATTAAAGCAGATCGCAAACCTTGCCGAATTTCCGAACTCAAATACCGGCGCTGCAAAACCTGCCATTTTTGCCAAGCTGCATAGCGATTTTCGGCCAACAAACCAGCCAATTTCGGCAACTCTTTTTTCAGATCGCGATCGACAAAATCTGTCAGAAACTCACCTAAAACTTCACTGTCTTGAATATCGCCCAAACATTCCTGAATAGCTTTCACATCTTCGACATAAACTTCGTAAGTCTCGCTGTAAAAATCCCCAAACAGATTCATCAAATAGCGAACTCGCTTAGCTTGCTTCCGCAAATCGTGCAGAATAGTTCCCTCGGCTGCTAACTTCTCTTCGACAGCCTCAGCATTCAAATCCTTAGCAACTGTAACTTTGCCATCCTCATATTCTGTGCCCAACAGCCAAGCCGGATGCAGGAAAAACTCACTGACTTGAGGTAACAGTAAATCTGGCAAAACCTCAGCAATTGGTAAATGTTCGATCGCATGAAACTTCGGTTTTTCCAGCCAATCCTCGATCGACTGCTTCAGCGATTCGTAGCTTTTGTGCTCTAAAATCGCCCTCACCCCTTTCAAAGCCCGGCGCCGCTGTTTAAGCAAATCCGACAAAGCCTTATCTAAAACTTCCTGTTCGTCAGCCGGCAAATTCGGGTAATAGCGGTTTTGGAGACTTTCGAGCATCACATCCAAATCTCTGAGCGTTCCCAGAATCCGCCCCACCTTACCAATTTTGCGTTCAGAAGCTTCTTTTGGCAAATCTAAAACCGGAGCAAAACCCGTTACAGCCGATCGCAAACGGCGCATTCCGACTCGCATTTGGTGAAGTTCTTCCGCGTCTTTGTCTTTGAGAACTTCAGCCTCGTGCGCTACAGTTTTGCGGAAATATTTCTCAATCGCGTCAGAGGCCGCGTCTCCGAGAGTTTTAACTTGAGTTTTAACTTTTGCTGATGTTTTTACGTTCATGGCAGGTGTAGATTGCACTTTCTCGATCGACTTTAATTTTGATTTCAAGGCTTTGCTAATAAGGTGTTACATCCTAGCACACACTTGAATTTATGAACCGCAGCCATAATAAATCTTAATATAAGGTGCTTGACAATTTATCCAAAGTCAGCATTTAGCAATCTCAAATCTCCAATCTTCAATCTCCAATCTCAAATCTCAAATCTCAAATCTCAAATCTCAAATCTCAAATCTCAAATCTCAAATAAAATTACCCTCCCTCACCCTTGAGCTCATAAAAATCTGATTTCTGGCGCGCTTTCCCAAATAGGTTAAGATCGCTGCAAACCGACATTTATTGACTAAAGAGGGAGAGAGGGTGCGATCGGGAAGACAAGTTTTAAATTAAATCAAACCCGCCCAGCTTGCCCGACTTCAAAGAGGCAGTTTAGCCTTTCCAGTCTTTCGCAGATTGTTCAAGCACGTAGGTTGCTACATCCTCGATTTGTTCGGGCTTCAAGCGACCTAGAAAAGCAGGCATAGCACTTTTGCCCTTAGTTATCTGAGTGGTAATAGCTTCCAGAGAATTCATGCCGTACTTTTCAAGAGCTTCCTTTTTCAAGGTTTTCATGCCCATAACCACGTTGCCCCCACCGATGTGACAAGCAGCACAGTTGGCGCTAAAGATTTTAGCTCCGTTAGTGGCATCTCCTGCCAAAGCAGGGCGGCCGAAGCCGACGGTAAAAATTGCGATCGCTAACAGGGCGATCGATAAGAGTCTTTTCAACGCAGTTCTCCTCTAATGGACACGCAAATGGTGATTCTTTAGATATTTTACCTGGTGAAATACCTAGCACTGACCTTTTCTACAGTGTAGGCTTCGTGTCTCGTTTGCCGTTGCTCTGTTGGGTATCTCATTACAGAGATTCGTCACTGAAGACGATCCGAGTCTTACACAGCATTTCTGGGCTTTTACACCCTTTATCCCTTCGTAGGGAACCCACGCAGAAGCCCTGTTTCCCAAGGCAAAAACTATTTTCGTACAACAAACTTGGATTGTATTTTATGGTGGGACGTGCCTTACCAACCAGCGGTCTGTTCTTTCCCCCTTTCTCTCGCAGTTGTCCAAGGCCAAGCATATTACTGCTACTGTAGCCTGTTGTTTGCAGTCGAGTGGGTGGGTCGCAACCACTTATATCTTACACGTTTTTTTGCTAGAGAAACAGTAAATTGTCGCTCTTTTTCATAGACCTTGCTTGGCTTATATCCCGACGCTGAATTGAGTACAATTACAGCGTGGGACTTACGCCAAATTAGTTAAAACAGGCGCGATCGCGCAGTCGTATCGCCTTCTTCCGAGTAATTTACCACTTTTTGGCAGTAGCAGTTCAACTCTCAAAATTCTCCACGCCCCAGCCCGGAGCTTTCTGAGCAGCCCGGATCACAAAAGCCGCTAAATTTTCAATCTCAGCCTGTGGCATCCAGCTTTCCGGCACTTGGCGGCACCAAAAAGTCTCCTCAGTACCGTCATAAGTCATCGGTTCTCTCAGATACGCCACCAGACTATTGATGTTGTTGCGGGGAGGCGTTGCCCCTTTGAGGTCAGCCAAAGACAGAGATATCGTCGGATCGGGCAAATTAGCTCCTCCGACGTGACAATTCAGGCAATTTTGCTGGAACAATACCTTGCCCGCAGACAAATCCTGAGCCGAAAACAAGCGAGTATGTCCCTCAGAGTCCAACTCCAGAGCCACAGGTTCGCTGGCTTGTAAATACCTATTCACGTAAGAATCGGCAGCAGCCCAAACAGGTTGAGGAGCCAACAGCACGAGCGGCAAAATAATTAACATCCCCAACAGAAAGCAGACAAAAGCACCACGACGCAGCATGAGGGACTACAACCTTTTGCGATAATCAATGAGCCGAAGGTAAATTTTAGATTTCAGATTTTAGAGCGAAAAACGACCAGCCAGCAATTCTTGCCGAACTTCAGCCCTCTCCCCATCCAAAATCCAAAATCTAAAATCTAAAATCTAAAATCGATTAGCGAGCGCCTTTGCCACCAGCCCACTGCTTGGAGACAATTTTTGGCTGCAACAGAATGTGACCGGCAATCGCGTACAAATCGTCATCCGAGAGATTTCTCATCTCAGCGAAAATATCCGCACTCTTCATGCTCGGATGCAGTTCCGAAATTTCCTCAAACCCGTCATAAGTGGTGGGATTTTTCATAAAGTCCACCAGCGACTCAATATTATTCCGGGGCGGGTTGGCCAAAGCCAGAGTTTCCGGGCTCAAATTCACGTTCGGGTCAGTTTTTGTCATGCCTGCAGCGTGACATTGAGCGCAAGCCGAATTGAACAGGCGTTTGCCTTGCTGAACTTGTTTGAGGCTCAGCACCACCGGAGCACCCTTGTCATTCAAAGTCACAGTGCGAAGTTCAGGACTCAGTTCGACAGCCATCGCACTGCTGACAAATAACTGAAAGCTCAAGAATACAGCGGTCAGAGCAATGAAATATCTTTTAAGCATGGTTCTCCTTAAAAAAATCCGGCAAATTATTGAACGCTAAGAGATCGTACCTGGCAAACAGATTTGTGTTCAAAATTCCCTGATTCTGCAACAACTGGCGAAAGTTTGTGCAGCCTTACCTTTAAAGGTAGAGGAATTTTGCGATCTAATCTGCAAGAAGTTTTGAGTCGCGCCTTTTTTCGAGAGTGGACATAATTGCCTTAACATCCTCCAAAGCCAAACGGGTTTGAGGGTGCTTGTAGGCAATTTCTAACTCATCGCACAAGCGGATCACGTCTTCAACAGGGACGTTGAAGTCCTCTGCTATTTCTGCGATGGACAGGTCTGCAAAACCCATAATTTTTAGGTCGCTGACAGGTCAAAATTGAGTTGACGGCTATTAACTGAAAGCCGGACAATTTTAGAAAGCGCTGTTAGCTTGTTCTGTTAGTTTGTTCTGAGATATTGTTTGATCTATCGCAAGCTAACTAACCGCTAACTGCTACTAGGCATTTTTGCCCAGCCAAACTCCAGGGCCAATCAACTTCCGATCAATATCATCCCACTGCTGCGTCGTTATTACCAATAGGACTTGTGCGCGGGGGGATCAAAACCCGGTGTCTGCGTGAACGTCTCGTTACCAAACTCAATATTTTTCGTATAAACCGGGTTTTGAGCAATTCCTGAGAAATTTTTCGTCTCTCCCCCAGACTCACCAACAGACAATCATCCGGCGCTGCTGCTTAGGGAGAAAGTTTGAAAGCGTGAGTCTGCGGGGGCAAAGCGTGGTTATCGCTGGCTTCGAGGGCGGGGAATTCCGAGCCGGCCAAGAAAGGCTGGGGCTGGTGGAGGCTGATTAGCTGACCAAGAGTTTTCTTTAATTGAGTCCGGGGTACGATCAAGTCTACAAAACCGTGGGCGAAGGAGTATTCGGAAGTTTGATAATTTTCCGGCAGCTTTTCCCGCAGAGTTTGCTCGATGACCCGGCCGCCCGTAAAGGCCACAGTAGCTTTTGGCTTTGCAATTATAATCTCTCCCGGCATGGTAAAACTGGCGGTGACGGCGCCG
>JARCMA010000519.1 GCA_030248405.1 Microcoleus sp. MP8IB2.171 | reverse complement strand
TATTTCATTATCGCTGTGGACGTTCATCTGCTTCAGAATTTCGGCTAAAGGAAGCGATCGGCGCTTCAGCAACAAATGCCCCGAACTCACAAATTTCTCAGCAATGACGCTGCCGGCAACCGTTACTTGCGGCTTTCTAGTTCCCGGAGCCATCTTAGAATACATTGCCACCACATCCTTTGGCCAACTGCTCCCGTCGAGGGCTTGCCGCAGTATGTCCCCCGCCACCAAAGGATCGGACTCGTAATTCATGCGGAAATTGCCTGTCACCACCAAATTTCCCGCCACACGATTGATACCCATTTGATTGAGAGCATTGCCAACGGCGATCGCCTCCTCCCACACAAACAGCGGATCGCCCCCGCCGCTGACCACCAAATCTCCCTGCAACACCCCATTCCTAATCGGCCCCGTTGCTCGGAACCGCGTTTCAAACTGATAATCCGCGCCCCAAGTCTCCAGCGACGCCAGAGAAGTCGCAATCTTAGTCAGCGAAGCCCCGGGCATCAGCATCTTCCCCTGCTGACTTACCAGCGGCACCATTCCCGCTTGCACCCAAATTCCCTGATTGCCCTCAATCAGGTTCTTGTCCTTCAAATCTTTTAAATATTCCCGCACCGTCGCTTCTGCGGGTAAGTCTGGATTTGCCGCATCTATTCCCCCAAAAGCCAAATCTTCAGCCACCACTAACCCGGGTATTCCTCCCCGCCAAGCCAGCACTGACGCAGCATTAGGCGCGGCACTGCGTACCCCAGCCATGTCCAGCCACAGAGATATGATTCCTGAGCTAAATAAATCCAGCATTTTTTACTCCTAAAGTCAATCGATTTGAAATTTGAGATTAAAGAATTGAAGAAAGCGCTCCCACTCATAAATCCGGGGGCTTGTGATCAGGATGGGGAGCTTTTTTCTCGCTCCACGGATGAATCCGGCGTTCCCGGACTAAAGTGCTTGCGGTCATGTAAACTATTTCATTGATTTTTTCAATATGCCGTCAAAAATAGTAAAGTAGTGACAAAACAAGTTCTATCAGAGTAGTCGGAAATAAGAATTGTCCGATCGCCCTTGCGAGCGGATTTTAGTTCTTTATTCAGACTTCTGGATTCACGCTCCTGACTTCCTGGTAGAATTTTTAGTGTTTCTCAAACATTGGTCAATGGGATCGACACGCGCAAGAATTGCGATAGACGCTATGGGTGGGGATCATGCCCCCGCCGAAGTTGTAGCTGGAGCGCTTAAGGCACAAGAAGAATTAGGCGTAGAGATTTTGCTCGTGGGCGACCCGCAGCAAATAGAAGACTCGCTCCGGCAACAAGACGCGATCGGCCGCGTCTCTACAGGTCAGCTAGAAATCGTTCCTTCTGAAGGAGCGGTGGAAATGCACGAAGAACCTTTGAGTGCCCTCAAACGCAAGCCCAACGCTTCGATTAACGTAGCGATGAACTTGGTAAAGCAGCAGCAAGCTGATGCTGTGGTGTCCGCCGGTCACTCCGGCGCGGCAATGGCTGCTGCCCTGCTCAGGTTGGGGCGGCTCCCCGGAATCGATCGCCCTGCGATCGGTGCGGTTTTGCCGACCATGATACCGGGAAGCTCTGTACTCATTCTCGATGTCGGCGCTAATGTGGACTGCCGCCCCAAATTTTTGGAGCAGTTCGCTCTTATGGGAACTATTTACAGCCAGTGCGTGCTGGGCGTCCCCGAACCTAAAATCGGCCTGCTCAACATTGGCGAAGAACCTTCTAAAGGCAACGACGCAGCGGTGCGAACCCACCAGTTATTGGTGGACAACCCGAACATTCCTTTTGTGGGCAATGCCGAAGGCCGCGACGTGCTGTCGGGGAAATTCGACGTGATTGTCTGCGACGGGTTTGTCGGCAACGTGTTGTTGAAGTTTGCCGAAGCGGTGGGCGAAGTCGTGGTGCAAGTGCTTAAGGAAGAATTGGCTGCCGGACTCAAAAATCAAATTAGCGCTCCCCTCCTGCAAGAAAGCCTCAAGGGGTTTAAGCAGCGGGTAGACCACGTTGAACACGGCGGCGGTTTGCTATTGGGCGTTGCTGGAGTTTGCATTATCAGCCACGGTTCGTCTCAAGCTGCCTCGATTTTTAATGCCATTCGTTTGGCGAAGGAGGCTATTGACAACCAAGTGCTGGAGCGAATTCGATCGTCCAATCACCAAAGCGCTCTGGAACAAGAAGCTGTGAATTAGAGGCAGTAAGTTGATAGTTGACAGTTGACAGTTGACAGTTGATAGCGACCTCTACCTGGAAGGAAGAGGATTGGAGTAATGAATAGTCTTCTTCTAATTTCTCCCGATCAGGGAGAGGCTTTAAACCAATTCTTTCTGGTAAGTAGGAATTAAAAATTAAAAATGTAAAATTAAAAATGTCAGCTTAAACCAACTGTTTTGCTTAAAAAAAGTAATTTCAGCAGTTTAAAAAATAATTTTAATTGGTAGTTTTTAATTTTTAATTTCTCGATCGATCGCTCATAAATGGAGAGGAATGTTGCAGCAATCAGGGTTCGGCATTGCCGTCACAGGTAGCGGTTCTTGTACACCGCAGGTTTCGCTGGATAATAACGGTTTGAGTCAGATAGTAGAAACGAATGACGAGTGGATTGGGGCGCGGACGGGCATTCGTTCCCGCAGGCTGGCGGACGATCGCACTTCCTTGTGCGATTTAGCGTCCGAGGCATCGCTGCAGGCGATCGCAATGGCAGAAATTTCGCCGACAGATATTGATTTGATTATTTTGGCGACTTCAAGTCCTGATGATTTGTTTGGCACTGCCAGTAAAATTCAATATCAGTTGGGCGCGACAAAAGCTGTGGCTTTTGATTTGACAGCAGCTTGTTCGGGCTTTATTTTTGGTTTAGTTACAGCCTCGCAGTTCATTCGGACAGGGGTTTATCAAAATGTTTTGCTGATCGGAGCAGATATTTTGTCTCGCTGGGTGAATTGGTCGGATCGGGGTACTTGCATTCTCTTTGGAGACGGTGCAGGTGCGGTGGTATTGCAAGCTTCCGAAGTCGATCGCTTTTTGGGATTTGAAATTCGCAGCGACGGCACACAAAATTCGTCTCTCAATTTGGCTTACAAAGCCGAGTCAAAAGAATTAATTGAAGGCGTGAATATCGGAGTAGGCGGATTTGGACCCATCACAATGAACGGTCAAGAAATCTATCGCTTTGCCGTGAGAAAAGTGCCGGAAGTCATAGAAAAAGCTATGTTTCGGGCAAATATTAGCGCTGCTGAAATTGACTGGCTGTTGTTGCACCAAGCCAATCAGCGGATTCTGGATGCAGTTGCCCAAAGGCTAAAGATTCCCCCCGAAAAAGTAATCAGCAATTTGGCGAATTACGGCAATACCTCAGCGGCTTCAATTCCCCTTGCCTTAGACGAAGCCGTGCGTCTGGGTAAAGTTAAAGCGGGCGATACTATTGCTGCTGCTGGTTTCGGTGCAGGTTTGACTTGGGGGGCTGCGATTTTTCAATGGGGAAGGTAATATTTGGCGGCCGGTTGTAAACTTGCTCCGGTTATTGTCGGGAGTTCGATCGAGTAAAATACAAATCCTTTAACACGCCATACATAAGGCAAGGTTCGCAGCGGTACACCACCTGGACAGCAGTTATTGACAAGCGTGTGCTGAAATGGAAAATCCTCTATTCTTCGATCGACTTTCCCCGGCTTGAAGCTTGAAAATTGTGCTACGGCTATTAATCTGATTAAAGTAGCAAAAAAAATAAACCTGGTAAAAATCGCAGTTATAGGTTATAATTGTGAGTCGCCAGTAGATAGTTCGTTAACCGAAAGATAGCGGATACCAGCGAGCGAACGAAAGAAGCGGGAAACAAAGAATTTTTGCAATCACCAATTAGCAACCACCAATTAGCAGATTACCGGAAAAATGACTAAAACAGCATGGGTATTTCCCGGACAAGGTTCCCAGGCGATCGGGATGGGTGCAGACTTATTAAACTTGCCAACAGCCAAAGCCAAATTTGAGCTCGCTAAAGAAATTTTAGGCTGGTCTGTCCCGGAAGTTTGCCAAAAAGAAGAAGCAAAACTATCTCGGACTCTCTACACTCAGCCTTGCTTGTTCGTAGTAGAAAGTATTTTGGCCGACTTAGTGCGAGAAAAAAGCGATCGGCCAGCGGTAGTTGCCGGTCACAGTTTAGGAGAATATGTTGCCCTCTACGCAGCAGGCGTCTTTGACTTTGAAACCGGATTGCGCTTAGTCAAACGCCGCGCCGAACTCATGGACACTGCCTCCGGCGGTCAAATGGTGGCTTTGATCGGGTTCGACAGGCAGGAACTAGAACTGCAAATTCAATACAGCCGTGACGTGGTGCTGGCAAACGACAACAGCGAAGCACAAGTCGTGATTTCTGGAACGCCCGCAGCAGTAGAAGATTTGCTTGCCAAAATCAAAGTCAAACGCGCGGTTAAATTGAATGTTTCCGGTGCGTTTCACTCTCCCCTGATGGCCGGGGTGGCGGCAGAGTTTCAAGTAGCGTTAAAGTCTGCAAGGTTTTCCGATGCGAAAATGCTGGTGCTCTCGAACGCAGAACCGTCAGCCACTACCAGCGCAGCCACTTTAAAGCAGCGGTTGACTCAGCAGATGACCAAAGGCGTGCGCTGGCGAGAAATTTCCCTGCAATTGCCACAACAAGGAATCGATCGGGTAGTAGAAATTGGCCCCGGCAAAGTTCTCACAGGTTTGATCAAACGGACTTGTCCGGATTTAGCACTGGTAAATGTTAGCAGTTTTGCAGACTTGCCCGCTTAATCTATTTTTAACCTGTGATCAAATCGCAGGCTGTAAAATTGAGAGTTAACAGGCTCTAAGATTGCCCAAAAATGAATCGCACAACAGGCAAATCCGAATACTGGCTGTTGTGCAAATTGGGGATAGACGATCCAGACAGCTAGAAAATCTTTATCAAAAATGTAGATCTCGATCGACCTGACGGGGCGATCGACAAATCCTGATGTAAACTAGGCGTAAAAACCAAGCTTATCTCGTATTTATATGAAAAAAGTCCTTTACTGGTTGATGGGCGACAAGGCAGGCAGAACCATAGTAGGTGCCTGGAATTGGATGTGGGGACTGCCCGTAGAATCCGGCGGCAGGGTGTCGGTGGCGGTAGCCGAAGAGTCCCTGCGATCCATGCAAGAATCAGTGCAAAAGCTAGCAGCAGCAGTCTCTACCCAAATTGCAGCCTACCAGCGCGCCAAAACGAAATATGAAGAAAAAGTTAGGGAAATGCAAACCGTAGAGCGCCAAGCCATCACAGCCCAGCGCAACGGCAACGAAGAAGCAGCCCGCTTGGCAATGGCGAAGGTAATTCAGACAGAACAAATCCTGCCGCAGTTAGAATCCCAAGTAAAACAAGCCGAACAGTACGTCAACGCTTCCAAAGATAAGCTAAATCGAGAGCGGATGAAGCTGGAAGCCTACAAAACCGATATGCAAAATATGAAAGATATGGCAGAGATTAACGAAGCCCTCGCAGCCATATCCAAAGTCAACAACGACCTCAGTATCGATTCAGCTCGATCGCAATTTGAGCAAGCCAAAAACGCCGTCCACGGCCGCAACCTCAAACAGCAAGCTTTAGCAGAGCTATCTGAGAATCCCCAAGAAAGACTTCAGGCAGAATTAGAAAATATGACCTTAGACGATGAAGTTAATCGCAGGCTGGAAATGTTAGACGGCTCGAACAACAAAGAACTTCCCAGCTAAGGAGAATTTTATGGCTAAGAGCGGGCCTCCCCCCATAGTTTTTATTTTGTTATTTTTGTTGCTCGCCGGTGGCGGTTGGTTCTTTTTTCTCAACAAACCAGCAGCAAAGGATGCTAATAATACACCCAGTGCCACACCCGCAGCCAGTGGTGGAGCCAATCTGCCTCCCGTCGCGCCTGTAGCCGGCGGTGGTTCGCCTGTTGCAGCTAGTTCCTTTGCGCCTCCAGCTTCGGTACCTGCGGGTACGGCCGTGAAAATTGACGGTTCGACCAGCATGGTAACAATCAATCTCAACCTTAAGAATGGCTTTCAAGCCAAGTTCCCGGGCGCTACAGTCGATGCCAAAGCAAATGGTTCTGCAAACGGAATTAAGGATTTAGTGGCGGGAACAGCCGATATTGCAGCGATATCGCGACCTTTGACGGCTCAAGAACAAGGTCAGGGTTTGGCACCAGTGCCTGTTGCCCTAGATACGATCGCTCTTGTAGTCGGCATTAACAACCCGTTTAAAGGAGGTTTAACTTCCGCTCAAGTTCAAGATATCTTCAAGGGAAATGCTCAAGACTGGTCGAAAGTCGGTGGCCCGCAGGGCCCGATTAAAGTGATAAATCGACCAGAAGTAAGTGGCACTCACCAAACGTTTAAAGAACAAGTGCTCGGAAGTGGCGAGTTTGGCACGACGCCAAATATTACCACGCTCGATCGAGATGCGACAACTCCCCTG
>JARCMA010000518.1 GCA_030248405.1 Microcoleus sp. MP8IB2.171 | reverse complement strand
TCATTCAAGCTGGTATAAAACCGCCCCCGTTGGGCCGCCGCAACCCGATTACATCAACGCCTGTGCCATCCTAGAAGTGGCACTAGAACCCGAACAATTGCTAGCAACTTTATTAGAAATTGAAATAAAATTTAATCGAATTCGCAGAGAAAAATGGGGGCCAAGAACCCTCGACCTAGATTTGCTGCTGTACGACAATTTAATCTTAGAAACTCCGACACTGACTTTGCCTCATCCCCGGATGACCGAAAGAGCTTTTGTATTAGTACCTTTAGCAGAAATTGCCCCGGATTGGGTGCATCCGGTGACGAAAAGTGCGATCGTCCAACTGCTGCAAACCGCAGACTGTTGCGGAGTGCAAAAATTGCAACTGTAAAAATTGAGCAAAATTCACGGATAGTACCAGTTTCAAAAAAAATGCAACCGTAGGTAAGCTGCAAACAGTGATAGTTATCAGTCATTCCCCATCTAAAATCTAAAATCTAAAATCTAAAATCCTATGAGATCGCCTATGATGTCTTAAATCGGTGCACTCAAACATTATTCGCTTGTCGCTTATGTCGATCGGTCAAGAACTACCCCAACTCCTCAAACAACGCCTATTTTACCAAGGGCGCAAATTTAACTTTGACGTAGCTACCCTCCGCCTTCCCAACGGTTCCGAAGGCGAGTGGGAATGTATTCGCCACCCCGGCGGAGCACTGGCAGTTCCCGTCACCCCCGAAGGTAAACTTGTCTTGGTACGCCAATATCGCTTTGCCACAAAAGGGCGAATTTTAGAATTTCCCGCTGGTACGGTAGAAATCAATGAAAGCCCCGCCGAAACTATCAAACGCGAAATCGAAGAAGAAACCGGATATCGCGCCGGAAAATGGCGGAAATTAGGGCAATTTTTTCTCGCCCCCGGTTATTCCGACGAAATCATTTATGCTTTCTTAGCCCAAGATTTGGAAAAACTGGAAAAGCCGCCCGCACAAGACGATGATGAAGACATTGAAACAGTTTTATTCACCCCGGAAGAATTAGAGAAAGCTATCTTAGCTGGGGAGCCCATTGATGCAAAATCTATTTCTAGCTTTTTCTTGGCACGTCCATTTTTGACTTAAATAGGACTGACGAAAAAACCCGGTTTCTTATAAAAATCGTGCATCAAACCGATAAATCTTAACTTAGAAACCGGGTTTTTGATCCCGCGTTTGTCCAGGAATGTAAAATCTAAAATCTAAAATCTAAAATCTAAAATCTAAAATCTAATGTCCGATCTAATTTTATTTTGGCATCGCCGCGACTTGCGTATTTCTGACAACATCGGACTGGCAGCAGCGCGCCAGCAAAGCCCGAAAGTAGTCGGTATTTTTTGCCTCGATCGCAATATCCTAAATCGGGATGACGTAGCGCCAGCTAGAGTCACCTACATGATCGGCTGCTTGCAAAAACTCTCCGCGCGTTACAGGGAAGCAGGCAGCCAATTGCTGATCATTCAAGATGACCCGATTCTAGGAATACCGAAATTAGCAACAGCTATAAATGCTCAAGCAGTATTTTGGAACTGGGATGTAGAACCCTATGCAAAACAGCGCGATCTATCCATATCAAACGCCCTTCAACAAGCAGGAATTCAAGTTCAAAATTTCTGGGATCAAGTCTTGCACGCCCCTGATGAAATTCGCAGCGGTACAAAGACTCCCTACACAGTTTATACACCATTTTGGAAAAAATGGAATAGTAAACCCAAAGCCCAACCAGTAGAGACACTGCCGATAACTTATCTGGAATTAATGACCGGATTAACCGCCGAAGAACAAGCAATCGCAAACGAAGCAGGTGCAATGGAAACAGTGCCAACAGCCTCTAGTTTGGGATTTATTTGGGAAAATCCATTAGTAATAGAACCCGGAGAAGATGCAGCGCAACAAAAATTAGAAGAATTTTGCGATCGGGCAATTTACCAATATCAAGAACAGCGCAATCTCCCCGCCATTAACGGCACATCCCAACTCAGTGCAGCCCTCAAATTTGGTGCAATAGGCATCCGCACTGTTTGGCAAGCTACCCAGATAGTAATGGACACTTGCCGCAGCGAAGAAGCGTCTACAAGCATCCAAACTTGGCAACAGGAAATAGCGTGGCGGGAATTTTACCAACACGCCATGTATAATTTCCCAGAATTAGCAGACGGCCCCTACCGTCAAGCATTCAAAGACTTTCCTTGGGAGAACGATGAAAAACTCTTTCAAGCTTGGTGTAAAGGCAAAACTGGCTATCCTATTATTGACGCGGCAATGCGGCAGTTAAATCAGACAGGTTGGATGCACAATCGCTGCCGCATGATAGTCGCCAGTTTCCTCACCAAAGATTTAATTATTAACTGGCAGTGGGGCGAAAAATACTTCATGCAAAAATTGATTGACGGCGACCTTTCTGCTAACAACGGTGGCTGGCAGTGGAGTGCATCTAGCGGCATGGACCCGAAACCTTTGCGAATATTCAATCCGGCGAGTCAAGCTCAGAAATTTGACCCGGAAGGCGAATATATTCGGCACTGGGTTCCAGAATTGCGTCGCGTTGATACGAAAGTTTTGCTAACAGGAAATCTTTCGCCTTTAGAACGCAGACTTCTTCATTATCCCTCTCCAATCGTAGACCACAACGAGCAGCAGCGCAAGTTTAAGGAACTTTACAACCAGCAAAAAAACGCAGATTAGACTTCTCGATTTTTGGCGCTATTTATCAGTCAGGGGCGCACTGCACACTCTAAAGTTACAAGATTGCATCAGTTATAATAAAGTTAAATAAATCGGAGGTTGAGATGGTAACGCTGCAATTAAGGCAAATCAGTGTACCCCCAGGGCAGAGAGTGCTGTTCCATGATGTCAACTGGCAAGAATTTGAGGCAATCTTAGAAGAGCTAGGAGAACACCGTGCCTCTAGAATAGCTTACAGTCAAGGAACTTTGGAGATTAGGATGCCACTACCAGAACATGAGAAAGCTAAAATCATTATTGGCTATTTAGTGAAAATTCTGTTTGAGGAACTAGAAATCGACTTTGAACCATTTGGCTCGACGACTTTTAAGCGAAAAAGTATGTTACAAGGAATTGAACCTGATGAATGTTTTTACATTCAGAATTATGCTCTAATGATTGGGAAAAAGCGCATCGACTTAAGTGTCGATCCGCCGCCGGATTTAGCAATTGAAGTGGATCTAACTTCCCAAACTCAACTGGACGCTTACGAGGCGCTGGGAGTGCCGGAAATTTGGCGCTATGAAAATAACAAGCTTCAGATTAATGTGCTTCAAGATG
>JARCMA010000517.1 GCA_030248405.1 Microcoleus sp. MP8IB2.171 | reverse complement strand
GCCCCTAACAAATCCCAAGCGCGATTTTTTGCGGGATCGCCGATCCAAGTTGTCAGGGAACCGTCAACCCAAGAACCGGTGTGTAGTTGGGCGGCGGGAATTGTTTCGGTGGCGGGGAATTTGTCGAGAAATTCCGAGACTGTGACTAATTTGATATCTGGATTGTTGCTGAGAGTTTGATAGAGTGATTCTAAGAACGGTTTGCCGTCTTCGGGATAGAATTCCCAGCAATTTTCGCCGTCTAGGGCGATCGTCACCAACCAGGGATTTTCTAAAGCTGTTTGGCCGTCGGACTGTCGGTGTTTGAGAGTTCTGCCGATCGCTTCTAAGTGTCCCACTAAATCTGATGCTGCTTTTTCCGGTTCCATCGAACCGTAGGTAAACCCAATCAAGTCGGACAATCTGTGGTCTCTAAATACTATGGCCAAATCCCCATCAGGAGTTTCTAAACGGTAAGGGCGATATAACAATTCTGGTTCACAGACATTCCCCGTCGCATCGCGGTTAAAAAAGTGTTTAATTGTCCACCCCAATACTGCCTCATCCGAGACAATCCATTTAAAGCCTTGTTTAGCAATATAGGGCAAAATTTTCGGGCTAACTGCCTGTTCCGACGGCCACAAACCCCGCGGTTCGCAATGGAACCTATCTTGATACATATCCCAAGACTTTCTCAAATGTCTGGGAATATCTTCTGCCCACTGAAACCGATGTTCTGGCAGCGTCATGTTAGGAATCGCTATGCGGCCGCCGTTGGTATCAGCAAGTAGCGGTAAAATCGGGTGCGTGTAGGGGGTTGTGGAGACTTCCAACTGTCCCTCAGCTTGCATTTTACGGTGCTGTGGAATGATTCTGGCGAGGATTTCTTTTTGTTTTAAGTAGATATTTTTTCGGTCTGCCAGATTGAAATTTTGTCCTTGTTTCAGCCACCCGGCAATCTGGGGATCGTCCCAAAACATTGGGTCAATCCAAGCTAAATTGTGCCACGCCAGCAAGTCGCTAAAATCCTGCACTTTCCAGTTTGCCAAACACCACTGAATGCCTCTTTCCTGCCGCTGAGTGTAGAGTTGATCGTACCGGGGATGGGGCTGAATCAGGGTGTGGTAATTGGCATCAAAGAAGTGTTCTAAAATGAACTCTTGTTCTGCGATGTTTAAAGTTTCGGCTGGCTTGAGAGTTACCGCCAAGTAAGGGTCTAACGCTTTGTCAGCGATGCAGTCTTCTATCTGCAAAATCAAGGATGGAACCAGGTTTACTGTTTGATGCAGTTTGGGGTATTTTGCCAGAATTAGCACTAAATCCAAGTAGTCTTTGACTCCGTGCAAGCGCACCCAAGGCAGTCGATACTCGGATGCTCCTGCGCTAGCTAATACTCTGGATTTGTAGAGCGGTTGATGTTGGTGCCAAATGAAGGCTACGTAAAGGGGATGAGACATTGATTTTGGTAATGGGTAATGGGTAATTGGTAATTTGTGATTGATATTCGGGAATTGATAATTGGTAACTGGTAATTGATAATTTGTGATTAATATTCGCGAATTAGTAATTAGTAATTGGTAATTAGTAATTGTTAACAGTCAACAGTCAACCATCAACAGTCAACAGTCAACCGTCAACCGTCAACAGTCAACAGTCAACCGTCAACAGTCAACAGTCAACCGTCAACCGTCAACCGTCAACTGACTAATTACATTACCTGTTCGACTTCAGAAATTTCTGGGATGGCCTCGCGCAGGCGACGTTCAATGCCCATTCTCAGAGTCATTGTGGAACTTGGGCAAGAACCGCAAGCTCCTTGCAGTCTCAGGTGTACGACTGGGCCGTCGATTTCTACGAGTTCCACGTTGCCGCCGTCGGATATCAGGTAGGGGCGCATTTCATCGAGAACTGTTTCGACGTTATCTCTGGTCAGTGCTAGTGTCGTCATATTTTACCTCAAAAATTATTCGTACAATTGACTTAGTTCGATCGTACCGTTACTTGCCGCTAAATCAAGTTTAGCCCGATACACTAATCGCAAAACCCGCTTTCTCCAAGAAAACGGATTTTGCAATTAATACCCGTTCCAAAAATTAATGCAACTGTAGGAGAGATTCCCCACCTGGGTTGTCATCCGTCATTGCCAAGTCTTTAATCGCAAAGGGTATAACCCTAGACTACTGCTGGTTCTAGCATTTTGACGTTGGAGTAGTTAAACTCGGTTGTCGTTTCTTGACCTTTTTCTTTCGATCGCACTACTTGCTTGGTCATGACATAATAGTCGCCTATCTTGTCAAAGGAATCTTCAAATTCCAGTTCTCTAGTGATTTCGTTGGTTTCGGGGTTGCGGAAAACGGCATCGTAATGGCTGGCCAAAGAACCTTCAGGAGTCTCTAAGCTTTTGTGCGTGTCAATGACGAAAGCCATGCGGCCCATCACCCGGCTGACTTGACAAATTGACAGACCTCGGATTTTGTAATTCGAGCCCATTGAGTCGCCTTGCACTAAAATATCCACAGCATCGGTGCTGTCCTTCTCGCCCAGGGTGAAGCTGTTTTTGCCGTGGGATTTTTCAAATGTCGATCGCTTGCGGTGAGTCACAATATCCCGCATTTGGGTGTAAACGCTCTGCTTTACTTCCTCATCTGCAATCCCGCTGACTTCCACTGTCATGTCTGGTTTGATGGAAACATGACCCGTATATACTTCATCGCCTTGTTTGAGTTCAATATCGGCGCTGTAACCGGGAAAGTTAGCATCCCAGGTGTAACGGTGTTCGTAAGCAGCGCGAAACAAATCGCGAGCGTTGGCTTGCTCTGTCATAAATCCCTCTTTCTCTTGACACCCATCTAGTTTAGCTTAACCGCGAGAAGCCCCACATTCACTGGGTAGGGGAGTTACCCGCACTCCTGGCGGGGCTGGCAATTAGGGCGCAACAAGAATTTACTTTCTCTATCGGTTGCTATGATTTTAAAATAAAGTCCCAAAATGCCTGGTTATTGAGAGCGCGATGGGTCGATCGCCAGACACGACTCTTAGTTATGGGTTATGTTGAAAAAACTTGTGTCCGCTTTTTAGGGGTTGCACCCGCAGGCAACTATTAGATTCCCCCTTAATAAAATGCTAGAAACTGTCTACAAACACTTAGAAACATTGCAGGAACAAGCTAGGGAATTGCCACACCCGCAACAGGCAATTTTCACAAAAGTTTTGGAAGATTTATCAAATTCTCTGCAGGAAATGGCAGGCAGCCGCTTGTTTGAAAGCGCCACAAATAACGCGGCAAAGCTGGTTGAAATTGAAAAAAATAATCGCCTCTTGGAACGCACTGTAGCCCAGCAAGTAGGGCAAATCAGACAGCTACGGGAGCAGTTGGACAAAGAAATTAGCCAGCACCGCAGGGACAATCAAGGATTAATTAAAAGTGAAGCAAAACTGCAAGCTATGCTGCGTAATTCTCCCGATCTAATTAGCATTGTTGGCTCCGACGGGCGAGTTCGATACCACAGCGGAACCCTACAGCGACTTTTGGGTTACAACCCAGAAGAAAGAATTGGCAAATTTCACGGCGAGTTAATCCATCCAGACGATTTGCTGGCTTGGCAGACGTATTTTGGTAAGTTGTTAGAATTTCCAGGAATTGGGGGGGCAATCGAATATCGGAAACGCCACGCTGACGGTTCTTGGATCTACATGGAGTCGATAGGTAACAGTTTGCTTTCCGATTCTAGCGTGCAGGGAATTATAATTAATTCGCGGGAAATAGGGGAACGAAAGCAAGCTGAAATCGCAGTCCGAGAGTCGGAACTCCACTACAGAGTTATGTCGCAAATTACTTCGGATTTTGCCTATTCTTTTAAGGGACTGCCCGACGGCAAGTTCGCCTGCGAGTGGGTAACAGAAGCTTTTGAGCGCTGCACCGGTCGCGTTCCTGAAGAATTAGAATCGTTTGGTTGGTGGAACTCGGCACTCGTTCATCCCGACGACAGGGAAATGTTAATTAAACAGTTAGAAGGCTGTACTTTTAGCCGCACTGGAGCTAATGAGTATCGCATTATTAATCAAAAAGGCGAGGTGCGCTGGGTGCGGGACTACTGGCAAGTGGTGTGGGACAAAACTGCTGAACGGGTTGTCCGTTTGTGGGGCGCTTGTCAGGAAATTACCGATCGCAAGCAAGTAGAATTGAAACTGCAACTCGTTAACCAAGTTTTGCAAGCCCAGATAGCATCGGCGCCGCTGGCGATTAACTGTACCAGCAATGACGGCAATACCGTTGTTTGGAACCGCGCCGCCGAACAACTTTTTGGCTGGACTGCGGCTGAGGTTTTAGGGAAACCTTTACCGAATATTCCTGAAGGCCAAAAGCAAGATTTTTACGCGCTGCTAAAGTCTGCGTCTAATGGCAAACCGCAAAACGGTTTGGAAATATCTTTGTTGAAAAAAGACGGTAGTTCGATCGATGTTTGGCTGTTTGCCGCACGCGTGCGAGATGCGGGCGGCCAGACTGTCGGCAGTATCAACATATTTTCTGATCTTTCAGAACGCAAGCGCATAGAGGAAGAGCGCCAAAAACTAGCAGCGATGAAAGATATGGAGGAACCTTTTTGGGCGCGCTATGTCAGCCCTCCAAAAACTCCGAAAAAAAAGGGAAGTGGGTAATTCTATCAAGCACAAGTTAAAAGCATTAAAAGTGTGAAAGTGCAATCTTATGCTTGCCATATCCTTTCCGGTCAAATAACCTATTTGATGGGAGCCGTTCGAGCGGACATAATCTGATAAATACACCGGGCTACTACGTGTAGTAGTTGCTATGCTGTACTGTGTAAAACTATAATTCCCTAAAAATAATTGATGAACCCGCTACAGAATTTATTGAGGGAATCTATCGATAAAGTGTCAGCTTTTTCCAGGGTAAAACTTGTTAACACGGTAAATATTAGACTTGTTAAATACGCCACTAGAAGGTTTACTGATGCCCAGATTTTTCCTGACTCCTGAAAGTGGCTAACTCTGCGTGAGTTTGGCAAGCTTCACTTAACTCAATGTAATCTAAGATATTGGAAATTACCTGAGAAAGGTGGATAGCCGAACGGTGAGCTTCTTGGATAAAATCTCTCTCCTCTATGGGATCGTCAGCTTGGTCGTCTATGGTTAGTTGTAGATAGCCGATGATGTGATTTAGGGGAGTGCGGAGCTCGTGGGACGCCTTCAACAAAAATTGCTTTTTGAGCTGGGATAGTCCTTGTACTCGCTTGCTGCGCTCTTGGTAGAGGGTGGCGAGGGCGATCGCACTTCCTACTTGCTCGGCAAGTTCTTGTGCGAATTCGATCTGGCATTGAGTCCAAGGTCGATCGGCATTACCCTTTCCCGACGATCGACCCTTGCACTGATGCAAGCTAATTATGCCGTTAGGTTGCTCTTGGTAAGCGGTAGCCACCACTAGCAGCGACTGCGGCCCAAAATGGTCATTGGCTGCAAAGGACTCTACTACCACCGGTTCGAGGGTGGCTAGAGCTTGAAGGAAATGAGGTGCTGCTGTGAGCGAGATTTCCATTCCCAGCATCGGTAAAAATGGTTCTTGGCAGTATTCAGCAGCTACTTTGACTTGCAGGCTAGAACTTTCATAGGGACAAAGGATACAGCGGCTGACACCTAGTGTTTCTCCCAGACTGTTAACTGTTTGCTGCCAGATGGTATTGAGATCCAAGGTTCGACGAATATTTCTGCCAATTTGGAGTAAAAGCTTTTGCGATTGAGCTGATATTTGCTGATTCATAGCAACCCTTTTTCTACTAGACTGGCAAAAGTTTACCACTCCGGCAACAGAGCAGGGAGTTACTGAATTTACCAGCCTGCCGCTGTGCAACTTATGGATTACGTAATTCTACTTAAATATTGCCACAGACTGTCAAACATTACTAAGTAGTTGCGGTGTCTTTACAAGATTTTTATGATTTTCACATAAAAGGGAGAGCGTCCTGTTTTCTTAAAAATCCTTTACATTAGGGGATTGGAAAGCTGAATCAGTCTTAAAAGTAGGCATTAAGTTCTTGTCAAGTTGGCGGTTTGTGGCGGTTTACTAGGAGGTGTGGGCTGCCAGCCGACAGATTAAAGATGAGCTGTTATCCGTATCCGATACTTTTTTGCTAACAAATGCTAACAAACGTATAAATTAAGAGAATCTCTTAACAAAGGCGTATCAACCAATGCCCGAAGGAAAATCCCGCGAGCACCATTTAGATCCCGATCCATTTTCAATCCAGTGGCTTGAGATTTGATGATCTTAGCACCACCTAGGTTCTGGACAATTTCGCCCGTCCATGAATTAAAGTCGGCGACCCTCTCACGAGAGCCGCCGCTCTCCAAAACCGTGCATGAATATTTCTATTCACACGGCTCCTCAATGACTCGGTGATTGTCACTCATACCGCGTTACCAACATATCCTCTTTCCAGAACCATTCTGTATGTGAGGGTGGCTTAGGTTTAGCACTTTTACAGCTAGATTTTGTACCCAGACTGCCATCTGTTGCAGTCTTTGTATCGTGGCAATGTCTGTGAAGTAAGTCCCAGTTTTCAGAAGAATCCTTTCCACCTTTCGATTTAGGAATTCTGTGGTCAACTTCCATGACATCTTCGTCTCGAAAATGTAATCCGCAGTGAGAACATTTACCCTTTTGAATCTTAAGAAGTGTTGTCACTCTTTTGGGACTTTCAGGGTGTTTTCCCATTCTTGTACTCCAATACACCAGGTTTCCGTCGTATGGTGACGATTCGCCTTTAACTTTGGCATGGTCTATGATTTTTATTTGACCATGTTTACGTAACCGGAGAGGGTTAGTCCCTTCTTCCCTGGTTGCGAATACCCAGTGATCATTGCCTATGGTTTGTCAGTATTTATTTGACACCCATGTTTTCAATTTTTTCTGATGGCGACGATTTGCCCAAGCTCTGAGTTTTTGATACACTAGAAAGTCTAATTTATAGAAGACTTTGCTACTTGGAACCGTTCGGTAATAGTTAGCCCACCCTATAATTAGAGGATTTAACCTCTTAATTAAATCTGATTGAGATTTGGCTTTGTGGATGTCTATTACTCTTGCGATTTCTTTGAGGTGTATCTTGACTTTTTCCGGGCTTGGGGTGATGATTGTGCTGAAACCCAGTAGTTCACGTTGGGGATTTTTCCCGCTAGTGTATTTGCCAGATGGATATTGCCTGACTTTAAACCCCAGGAAATCAAATCCTGGAGACTGCCCCTCATGGCTGCTCATTGTGTGAGCTATCCTTGTTTTACTGGATTTTAGCTCCAAGCCCATGCCTTTTAACCATTCAGAGATTATCTCTTTACACTTTTGAACAACGGTTAAGTCAACGCGCGAGAATTACGAAGTCATCGGCGTATCTTATTAAGGATATGCTTCTACATTTCTGTTGCCAGCTTACTTGCCCTTTTCCTTTTGGCTTTTTGATGTCCAGGGTTTTGGCAAATTCCTTAATTCGATGTTCCATCCCGTGGAGAGCTATATTAGCCAGTAGTGGAGAAATGACTCCACCCTGTGGCGTACCCTCAAGTGTTGGAAACAACTGCTGTCCGTCCATCACCCCCGCTCGGAGCCATGCCTTGATTTGGCGGCGCAAAAGCGGGAATGTATTTAATTTTTTAAGCAGTGCTTCATGGTCGATTTTGTCGAAGCATTTGGCGATGTCGGCATCTAGAACATATTTTTTCTTATACCTAATCGCACTAAATATTGCCCCGATAGCATCTTGGCACGAGCGTCCAGGTCTGAACCCGTATTGGTTCGGTTCAAATCGCGCTTCCCATTCTGGTTCTAGTGCCAGTTTAACAAGCGCCTGCAATGCCCGGTCTTTCATTGTCGGGATTCCTAAAGGTCGCTTCTCTTCTGTACCAGGCTTGGGAATCCATACTCGCCTGGTCGGGCTGACCTTTGAACTCAGGTTTATATTACCTATTAGGTCAAGGCGTTGCTTTGGGGTTAGTGATTTGACACCATCCACACCTGCCGTCTTTTTTCCTTTGTTATCCTGAGTAACCCTACGAACCGCTAAGCATTTTGCAGCCCAGGACTTCATCAACAACTTTTGGAGTCTACGAAGTGCCTTAATATCACCACGATTGGCGGCTTGATAGATTCTTTTCTGCAACTTGAACACGACTTTTTCCAGCTTTCGCCAGGGAGTCTTGTTCCATTCATACATCGGTTTTACCGTGCTCATGACTTTTACATTGCTACTGGAGGCTCTATCTTCCGAGACACCGTGGGTCTGTCTGCATATCTCCCTCGTTACAGGGGAGCTTTCGCTTTTGACCCAATCTCTCCTTGCCGTTGCATCCGGTTAGCACCTACTCTGAAAATCGACTTTTCCAGAGAGCAAACTGTCGGTTCGCTGAATTTAAGTGATAGCGAAGATTTATACCTTGTGTAGACAAAGATGTAGCTGATACAGAGACTCTGGCATTTTCATTAGTCGCAGAATCTCTCGCTGGAGCTTGTCAAGCGGTGTAATAAAGAAAGAAGAATTGGGCAAAAAATAAAGAGTGAGGTGGCAAAAAGCGTGGAGTAGTTGCTCCGTAGAGGGACGAGCAGTAGTTCTCTTAGGATTACCATTGTAAAGACCAGCCAAGGACTGTTGAGTGCTTTGAAGTGCCTGTCGAACCACAAACTCAATTAGGGTAAATACCCTCAATGCGATAGTCAACAGAAACATCAAGCCGATAATCCGGTCTTGATTTTGGAAATAGATGGGTAGCGCAGGCAAATGACCACGTTTAACACGATGAAAACTGCGTTCCAAAAGCCATTCATCCCGATAGTAAATAACAGCTTGTGGAAGGGTGAGTCGTTCCGTGGAGGCATTGGTGACATACAATCTCCATCCCGCCAATTTGAACGCCTGTTCAATCGCCATAGATTGTGGCTGAATGTGAAGTTGGATCTCAAGCCGAGTTATCTGCTGTGTTGGTGATTTGGCAGTGGGTCTTCCCCGTCCGATATAGCGAGTTTCCGTGATGGTTTGAGTCGCGGTCGTGACCACAAACAACTCTTTGACGCGGCAACGTTTGAGAATTGTCTCTACCTTCACCGACAGTTGTTCGAGGTCATCGCCTGGTGAGGCAGCTAGTTTATTGAGGGAAGCAGTAGCTTTGTCGATGCGCTGTTGTAAACCAATTATTGCCGCTCGTGCGAAGTCATCAGAGTAGACAACTAGATATCGCTCATTCCAGCGTACCCATTTGTCAGTGTCTGGATTTAACCAAAATTTACCCAACTCTACTTCAAACCCTTTTCCGACAGCAGGCTCCG
>JARCMA010000516.1 GCA_030248405.1 Microcoleus sp. MP8IB2.171 | reverse complement strand
GGGCATGGGGTATTAGAAATTATTTTTCTTCCTTCTTCCTTCTTCCTTCTTCCTTCTTCCTTCTTCCTTCTTCCTTCTTCCTTCTTCCTTCTTCCTTCACCGAGCGTGTCTCCAAACTTTCCAGCTAGCGTATCCCAGCAAACTTGTCGCACCCATAGCGTAAATTACGCCGCTCGGAAGCGAAAAAGCTAGGGCTAAACTTCCCACCCACAGTGTCAGTGAGTAAATAAATAAAACCGCAAATCGATGGGAGAGTCCGGCTTCTAGAAGTCGGTGGTGGAGGTGGCGCTTGTCAGCAATAAACGGTGACTTGCCGTTGCGAAGTCGATCGAGAATCACCGCTGACATATCTAAAATCGGTACAGCTAAAATCAAATAGGGCAGCAACACAGAAGTAACAGCCGTAGTTTTAACTAACCCAATTACTCCCACTCCAGCGAGAGTAAACCCGATAAAATAAGCCCCGCCATCTCCCATAAAGATTTGAGCCGGATTGAAGTTGTAGCGCAGAAATCCCAAGGCACCGCCAGCTAAAGCCGCTGCAATTAGGGCTGCTGCCGGTTGGTGCATCGACAGACTGACAATCAGCATCACAACTGCTGCAATCCCCGAAACTCCGGCAGCTAAACCGTCCAAACCGTCAATCCAGTTGATGGCGTTGGCCATCCCAACGAGCCAAATCACGGTAATTGGCAAGCTCAGCCAGCCAAGATCTGTCAGTCCCAGTGAGGGAACTGTGAGAAACTCAATTTGTACGCCCGCGTACCAAGCGATGCTGGATACGCCAATTTGCATGAGCAAGCGTTTTATGGCAGAGAGCGAAAATAGGTCATCTGCTAAACCGATGAGGAAGAATCCGATGCCGCCGAGGGTGACTCCCCAAATTTCGTATTCGTCTTTGGGATTGAGAACTTGTCCGTTAGCATCGATGAAGCCTCCTGAGAGCCAGACAAATAACAGGGCAGTGAGAGTGCCGAGAAAGATGGACACTCCTCCCAAGCGCACCATCGGGCGCTTGTGGACTTTTCGCTCGCCTGGCCGATCGACTCGCCCGCTTTTGAGACCAATTTTTTTGACTATTGGTGTACTCCAGAGGACGACGATCGCAGAAACCAGGAAAGCGAGTATGTGGTACAGATACTGGTACGGCATCTGAAATCAATTTTAAATAGTGCGGGGCAATTAGGCTGTCAGGCAGAGTCTACTACATTTCAGATGGCTTATAACAAGGAAACATCTTGAAGAGCGACTGGGGGTTTGGGAGTCGGAGATTTGCCGCAATGGCAGTTGCCCTGGGGCGAATTGTCAGGTTTTTCATTCATAACTCTCGAATTAACGATTTGAAATATCGACTCTTTCGCGAGCAAAAAAGTCGATATTTGGCGAGCGAGCCCAGTTGAGCGGTATCTTTCGCGATCGACAAATACCGTTAGTCAAACCAGCCCCGCCCGACAAATATCTTTACTAAAAACCGTATTGGCGATCGATATTTTTGGTGAAAACCGCTTGTCAATATCGCTACCGGCAACTCTCAATCTTTTCCTGCTCTTTTACCGTTTTACCCGTACACTTCCAACTACCAATTCCCCATTGCCGATCAGGAAAATTAAGCTAATGCCGGCACTTTCAAGTACAAGTGGGGATATAATGGGAAGCGATCGCACAGTGCTGCTACTCGACGCAGGCAGTCGGCTGCGACGCTTTCATCTTCGGGATTTAGCAGGCGATCGGCAATAATATTACCAATTTCGGTAAATTCAGTAGTTCCCATGCCCCTGGTTGTCATCGCCGGCGAACCGAGTCTCAAACCGCTAGTTACAAATGGCGATGCCGGATCGAAAGGCACGGTATTTTTATTAGCAGTAATATTCACACCGCTGACTAATTGGTCCGCTCGCTTGCCTGTCATGTTTACCGATCGCAAATCTACTAGCATTAAGTGATTGTCCGTGCCGCCGGAAACGAGTTTTAAACCCCGCTGCTGCAACTGTGCTGCTAAAGCCCGCGCATTTTCTATTACTTGACCGGAATAAGTTTTAAATTCGGGTTTTAATGCTTCGCCGAAAGCTACTGCTTTGCCCGCAATCACGTGCTCTAAGGGGCCGCCTTGAGTGCCGGGGAACACTGCTTTGTCAAACTTTTTACCTAATTCCGGGTCATTAGTCAAAATCAAGCCACCACGGGGGCCACGCAGGGTTTTGTGAGTGGTGGTGGTGACTGCGTGACAGTGGTCGAGGGGGCTTGGGTGGTGGCCTGTGGCGACTAACCCGGCGATGTGGGCGATGTCGGCGAGCAGGTAGGCTCCGATTTCGTCGGCGATCGCTCTAAACTTTTCAAAGTCGATAATTCGCGAATATGCTGAATAGCCGCAAATCAGCAATTTTGGTCGGTTTTGTTTCGCCAGTGCCAAAATTTCGTCGTAGTCAAGCTGTTCTGTTTCTTTGTTAACGCCGTAGTGAAAAGCTTTGAACCATTTGCCGGAGACGTTGACGGGGGAACCGTGGGTCAAGTGTCCGCCGTGGGACAAATCCATGCCCATAATTCCGTCCCCTGGCTCTAGCAAGCTCAAAAATACTGCAAAGTTGGCTTGAGCGCCGGAGTGGGGCTGGACGTTGGCGTGAGCGGCTCCAAATAGCTGTTTGGCGCGATCGATCGCGATTTGCTCGATGCCGTCAATAAATTCGCAGCCGCCGTAGTAGCGTTTGGCTGGCAGTCCTTCGGCGTATTTATTGGTCAGCACTGAGCCTTGAGCTGCCATTACTGCTGCGGAGGTAAAGTTTTCGCTGGCGATCAGTTCTAGGTGGTCTCGCTGCCGCTGGAGTTCTTGCCCGATTAAATCGGCAATCTGCGGGTCGGTTTTGGAAAGCAAGTCTAAGTTAGTGTCGGTCACAATAATCAACCTCTTGACAATTTTGGGATTGCGAATTGGGGATCTTTTACCATACTACGGATTTCGCACGATTGATACAAATATTACATTGTGTTCGGGTTAAGCGGTTTGTCCCAAGTTCCTGACATACAATGAAATTACTGGTGTGAAACCTGCCGGAGGTATCAAATGTTAGTTATTCTAATGGAAAATCAGATGCTTGCCCCTCAGTGTGTTTGCCAAGGTTGTGTGCTCGCCGATCGCACTGGCCAACCGCGCTGGAGCGGTGGAGAGCTTCGCTGTGGACATCCAGTTGCTAAACCTACGGAAAATTTGCCCGATCGGTACGAGTGTCAAATGGGCTTCGTCATTGCCAATATTAAATAAGAATGCCTGCCGTTGGTAGTTGAGGCTGCTGGCCGCTGAGTGAAAAGCAAGTTCCGGCAGAGTCGAAACACAAACCCTGCTGCTGCGTTATCCTGAGTTTAATGGAATTCATAGTTAATCGATCGACTCAGGAGAGTTCATTATGACTTGGCGCGGATCTACAACTGTTCCAGACCGGATTTTTGCTTCTTTGCCTTATTTGCTGCCACTGATTGACGGGCTGGGGTTTGGCAGGTATCTGTTTGCACAGTTTCCTGTCCTGCAACTGTTTTTGATCCCGCTAACTCCGTTGCTTCAACTTTATCGGGTGCCCTTTGCTAGCTTGATTATCTTCTTTGCCCTGTATTTAGGAGTAGTTAGAAACGAAAACATCAGTCACTTCATTCGTTTTAATGCGATGCAGGCGATTCTTTTAGACATTGTTTTGATGCTGTGTGGTCTGGTTTTGCCGATTTTTTCTAACGGCGTCCAAGTCGCATTTATTGCTGAAACTCTGTATAACATGGTGTTTTTGGGCGCTTTTGCTGCATTTGTCTATGCAGTCGTGCAGTCGCTTTTGGGACGCTATGCAGAGATTCCTCCGCTTTCGGATGCTGTTTATATGCAGGTACGTTAGTCAGTTGGCAGTTGGCAGTTGACAGTTGACAGTTGACAGTTGACAGTTGACAGTTGTTAGTTCTTAGTTGTTAGTTGTTGGTAATAATTACCAATTACCCATTACCCATTACTAATAACTACTGTATTTTCAAGACTGCCGATGCCTTCAATTTCGATGCGGACTCGATCGCCTATTTGTAGCGGCCCTACTCCTTGCGGTGTTCCAGTCAGTATCACATCGCCGGGAATTAGGGTCATTACTTGACTGATGTAGGAAACGAGAAAGTCTGGCGAAAATACCATGCGATCGATCTGGGATGACTGTACCGGTTGATCGCTCTCATTGACAAAAGTCTGCAATTGTGCAGCAGGACTCAGTTCGCGGACAATCCAAGGCCCCAAGGGACAAAAAGTATCGAACCCTTTGGCTCTGGCCCACTGGTTGTCCCGCTTTTGCAAATCTCTGGCTGTTACGTCGTTGGCGATAGTATAGCCCCAAATTTTGCTGTGTGCTTGTTCGGGAGTGCAGTTGGTACAATGTTCACCAATTACCAGGGCCAATTCTCCCTCGTAGTCTACCCTTTCCGACTGCTTGGGATAGCGAATCGCTGCACCTGCGGGGATGATAGCGCTGGGAGGCTTAAAAAACAGCAGGGGCTCTTCGGGTACTGGAGTACCCATTTCGGCCGCGTGATCGACATAATTTTTGCCGACGGCTACAATTTTTGAGGGAGAGCAAGGGGCGAGAATTTGGTAAGTATCTGGTTGGAGTTCCAAATCTGTTGGTTGTCCTTTTAACCAGGGAGGTGCATCAAATACTTGAATGCTGTGGCTCAGTTGCAGCAAACCGTAATGGATGTGTCCTTGTGTTGTTTTAACTCGAACGTACCGTTGGGCCATACTATTTTAGATTTTGGATTTTAGATTTTAGATTAAATAGGACTTTCAGTAGGATACATATAAACACGGATCTAGGGATAATTGCTGAAAATTTATTGCTCGATCGACCTTTTTGATTTTTGCTGTACGATTGTCAAATCGCTCTCTGTGCAAATTCCGTGCAGCGGTTTATCCCACGAGTCAACTGGTAGTTGGGCCAGCAAGGCAAATTCAAAGATAATGCCGATCGTAACTTTTGATTCCCACTCAGGTAAACTCAGCATTCGATCGTAATAGCCGCCGCCGTAGCCCAAGCGATAGCCGCGAACATCGCAGCCTACAGCGGGTACGAGCATTAAATCTACTTCTGAGCAATCTATTTTAGGAGCATCAGGCTGTGGTTCTAGGATGCCATAAGCTCCAGTATGTAAAGCATCTCCGGGGTGCCAGATGTGCCAAGATAAGTATGAGCCGACACAGCGGGGAAATCCCCATTTGCGGGGAGTTAGAAATAGGGGACTTAAATCTGGTTCTTGGCGAAAGCTAAAGTAGGCGAGGATTGTTTCTGCTTTTGTGAATAGGGGCGAGTTTTGCAGATGATTGCAGATGCTCGCGCTCTTTTGTTTCCATTCTGATGCTGATAGGGATTTGCGGGTGTTCAGGAGCGATTTTCTTAATTTGGGTTTAGTTAATGAAGGTTGATGAGTGTTCATATTTGCGATCGAATCTCTCGTTTGACTTCGAGTCCGACAGGGGTTGAAAACCCCTGTCTCACAGCGAAAGTCCTCTAAAAGAGGACTACAATTAATTGCATTTTCATCACATTCTGTAGTCGGTTTCAACCGACTTTAGCTTTAAGGCAGGGGTTTCAACCCCTGCCGGACTGTGAAAAAGAGTCAACAAACCGAATGTTATAACACATATTGTCTCACCACAGGACAAAGATTGAATAAAGTTTCATTCTCGATTTCTTCTATTTCAACTAACGATCGCCTCCCCAAAGATTGCAGCCCGTTGAATAACTCAGAGGGCGATAAATCGGCATCTTGTAGCAATTGCTCTATTGAAACTGAATTTGCTTCGAGGCTGAGGCGGGAGATAAGCTTTTTTTCTAATTCTGACAAGCGATTTATCTGTGGGTACAATGTTGCTGTCAATTCTTCCCCTAAGAATAGCCTATCATATTTTAAAAATTCTGCAACCCTACCTCGGAATATTTCTTTAATCGTGGTGGCGACTATTTTTAACCACAATGGATTGCCTCGGTAGGTGTTAATTAAGTTTTCCCATGTTTCGGGATTGAGTAAACCTTTTTGTCGGAAAATTTCGGCTGCTGCTGTACCTATGCCTTTGAGTTGTAAGCTGCGAACTGGTGAATTTTCACCTTTTAAGGCGGTAATTTCCCTGGGAGGTTCCCAACTGTTGAGGATTAAACAACTGTTGTGGGTTGTTTCTCCGATTTGTCTGAATAGGATGCTGTAATTTTCGCAATCTGGGCGGTAATTTCCTGCGAGTTGTCCGCTGCTGAGGAGTGTTTGCACGTCGTCGAAGATGATGAGACAGCGGTTTTTTCGCAGATATTCCATTAACAGGGAAAGTCGATCTGGGATGCTGCTAGGGAGTTCGATTACTGGTTTATTTAAGAAAAATTCTAGGAGATTTTTTAGGGTTGTTTCTAAGGGTGGGGAGTGGCGGAGACTTCGCCAGATGACGTATTCAAAGTTATGCTGAATTTGTCTGATGAGGTGGAGGGAAAGTGCGGTTTTGCCAATGCCGCTGAGTCCTGATATGGCTGCGAGGTTGCACTTTTCTTGGACGATCCATTTTTCGAGGGTGGCGAGTTCGGATGTGCGATCGGACAACAATGAAATCTGAGGTGCATCGGCTAAGTCTAGTCGGGTTTGGGGTTTCGATGTGTCTGGGGTGGGGCTGGAGGGCGATCGCGTTTGTGGATATTCTGAAAATTGACTATCCTTACAGACATTGACATTACCAATAAAAAAATCGTTTCCCGAATTTGATGAAATGATGAATAATTGTCGTCTCTCAAATGTCGATCGTAAATTCGATTGAGTTACTTCTTCACCTAATACATTTGATAAGCGCTTCCATAATTTTGAAGCTACATTCCTGACGTGACCTTCGCTACAATGCGATGCTTCTGCGATTTGAGAGTATTTTCGACCTTCCCATACACCCCCCAGGATAGCTTCTTGCATATCCTCCAAATGTTCTCCCGTCTTAGCGAAAACCAGGTCATCGGCAAATCTCAAGACTTCTTTAACGTCCATCGGTGAGTTAAGTTTAGGGGTTTGGCATATTTATTATACCTGCTATTTTATGACATTTTATGACATGGATGGCAACATTTGATTTTTTTTGACAGTTAGTGTCAGGTAAAACAACTTACATTTTCTGACGTTTTATGACTGGACATCACTGTGAAGATAATGATATTATCCAAAGATAAGCGAGCATTTTCCGCTAATCAACGATAGCAAAACATTGGAGTGTTAAGCTCATGACTAACCAACCCCAAAAAGAACCCAAGCTGAAATGTCCGCTGTCGCAAGAGCAAAAGGAGACGGTCAAAGAGGTTGCTGATGTCATTGATAAGCATAGAAGAATTGTGAGAAAAATTACGGGTTAAAGCTAATAAATAGTCGTTTTTTTTGCATCGTATCGATATGAGAAATGATTTGAGTTGGTTTGAAATAATCCGACTATTTTTTGAACTGCTTTTTCAGTTAGTTGACTAAGATTATTGATTTATCGCAGACATTTTACCCTAAAAGGAAAGAAGTATGGACGCACTGGTAGCAGCAATCGCACAAATTTTAGATTACATTAACACCCAAGGCCCAGGCGCGATCGCACAGCTAACAACACTACTCGAATATCTCAGGGTTGGAGTAGTTTCTGTTGCGGCTCTGTTTGGCTTGGCTGCTAACGGACCTGCTGTTATTGAAGTTATTAGCCAGTTGATAGCTTTAATCAGTTCTGGTGCTGCTGTTACTGAAATAGCGACGGCGATGGGGTCGTTGGCGGGTTCACTGGGATTGTCTATTGAGGCTCTCATCCACATATTACAAATGATCGGTTTGATGCTGGCATTTTAAATTGATTCCCCCAGCTTTTCAAGGAATCAATTATGATTTGTTTGGTGAGGTTTTGTGCGGGGGATAACACGATCGTTATTGCTTCCTGTCGCGGTTAATCACACTCATCAAGTCATTAGATAAGAAACTTGCGACTTAGTTTCCCATAACCTTATATCAAAAGCGATCGCCCTTTTTACCCTAAAGGGCGATCGCTCTCATTTTTGCGTTGCTTAATCAGGGTATGAAAAAAAATAAGTTGAAAATCCCCAAGCTTTGTCGATACAGGTTTCTATGACTGGCATATTTAGCCTTTCGTACCGTAAATCAGCAACGCCTCTTATTTCTACTGACTACTGACTAATGACTACTGACTAATGACTTCTTTTACTGTACTTGAGAGCCGTGGGCGCGGGGGTCGGAGCTACTGGTTTTCACCGGCCCTGTGGGGGGAGTAAAATTAGAAACTTGACCGCCTGCTTGGACGTGTGGCAGAGGTTGTCCTGCAATTAAAGCTTCTAAGTTAGCTTCCATAATACTGCGCGGCATTTCGCCCATCGTTTCCGCAACCGCGCTACCTTTATCGTTCAAATAGACAAAGTGCGGAATGCCATCTACTCGATATTTGGTGATTTCTGGTAGCCATTTGTCATTATCTACATTCAGCATCACAAAATTTATCGGTTCGGCGTATTTCTGTTTGATTTCGCTCAGATCGTTAGCCATTGCCTGACAGCTACCGCACCAATTAGCATAAAATTCCATGAGTGTCGGTTTGCCATTTATCAAAGCTGTTTCTAATGGCGTTGAAGCTTTTGCCATATCGGTGAGACTGCTTGACGGCGTTTGGGTTTGCAGCCCGAAGAAGATGGATATTGAAAGGGCGATCGCTGTTAACACGATCAATAAGTTTCTGATGCGCGTGGCGACTTTTGTTTCGGGATTTTTGGCGGCGGGGGCGACAGTTGACTTGGGCGAATTCTGGGTCATAAAATAAATTGCGGTTTGATTTCTATGTTTTTATTATTAATAATAAATTAAGATTATACCACATTTTGAGATAATCAGACCAATCTCACAAAAATTTGTGAAGAGGCCAGAATTAGACCAAGTGCGCTAAAACAGAAGATAACAAAGATTGTTTGTAAATTACCGAGGACTTGCAGGGTGAAAAAACGGGTAACACTGACGTTTCCCCAACGATCGATCCAAATGCCTGTCACCTATCGACTGGCAAAGGATTTTAATGTTGCCGCCAACATTATCCGTGCTCAGGTGGCTCCGAACCAAGTGGGCAAACTGGTGCTAGAGTTATCAGGGGACATTGACCAACTAGAAGCGGCGATCGACTGGATGCGATCGCAAAACATCGGCGTTTCCCTAGCCAGTCGGGAAATACTCATAGACGAAGATATCTGCGTTCACTGCGGTTTGTGTACGGGGGTTTGCCCGACAGAAGCCTTGACCCTTGACCCAGAAAGCTTTAAACTAAGTTTTGCTCGATCGCGGTGTATCGTTTGCGAGCAGTGCATCCCTACCTGTCCGGTGCAAGCTATTTCTACTAACCTATAGGCCCTGTACAAAGTCCTCGGGCTCATCATCTTTTTTTTGCCTGGTTCTCCTAATTGTGCCATTGGATGAAAAAAAACTCTGGGGTTTCCCTAACTCTACTTTTTGTTACTTATTTCACTTTTGGCTGGAAATTATCTGAGTTTGATGTTCCCCCGCACCTGACTTGGTTTCTAGCCATAGCTTCAATTTTAGTGTTGGCTGCCGCCTTGTCGTTCCCGCTGAGAGACATAAAAGCATTAATCCTGCGGTGGTTTTCGAGTGATATGGGTGCTTTTATTTCTATAATTTTAGGAGGTTTTGTGGCAGTGGTAGTTATTGCTTGGTTACACCTTTTTGCTACTTGTTTAGTCTTGATTTCAGCCGGAGCTTTGGCAAGACTCGATATTCAAATATCTGGTTGGAAAAATTGGCGGGCTTTTGCGGTATTAGCTACCATTTCTTTAACAGGTGTGGGGCTGGGTGGAGCGATCGAGTTTTGGTCAAAAACCGGCAGGTTCGTATTGTCTTAATTGCGAACGGGAAATTCACCCAACCAAATTCTCCAACTCGCAACGCAGATTTAGCCCCAAACTATCAGAGCGCCCATCAATAAATACAGCTTATTTTTTTTCAATCCCCCACCCCCGGATTAACGCCCGGTTCTGCGGCATAATCATAGCAGTTTTCAAGCCTCGTGAGATACAGCCTCTCAATTGTCGATTCCGCGTTACCAATTCCCCATTCCCAATTCCCAATTACCAATTACCGACGAACCTGGAGTGGAACTGAAAACCGCTATGGCAGTATTGAGGTGTAGCCACTGTTGCTCAAAATTTTATTCCCAAAAAGCCGCAACTCTGGCAGCCAAAAACTCAATCGCAATAAAAAAGCAGCTTTAGGGAGCTGCTCGTCAGAATGCATGAGGTATTGTTTTTAGAATAGGACAGGTTGAATTCGATCGGTGCTGGGTTACATTTTTTGATACGGGAGAGTTGATGAGTGAATGGACGATCGTAAAATCGTCACATAGGAGGATAGCATTGATGCTAAATTTCCCGACAATCAAGTTAGCGTTTAACTGTCCTTGCGCCCTACAGCCCTTCAGCGGTGGGGCCATTTTATTTTTAGGGAGAACTCAATAGCCGACTTTAACGCATCAGACGAGTCTGCCATTAGTTCTTGTATAAAATCTCCGCATCGCCACATCCTCATAAGACTTCTTGCAAAAGTCACTTTTCTATTTTGAAATTATCTGCGTTCATCCGTGTTTATCTGCCTTTTATCTGCGGTCGAGCCATCAATCAAAGATTTATGCAAGAGGTCTATACTTATAAAAGTTACGCATCACATCCACTCAAACCCGGTGGATTTAAAAATATTGGGTCGTTAAACGGGCACACTCAGACAAAAATCAGTATTTTTACTGAAGTCATACCATTTTAGATTTTAGATTTTAGATTTTAGATTTTAGATTTTAGATTTTGGGAATGACTGATGAATCTGGTTGTTTGGAGCTTGTGTAGGGTTGCATTATTTTTGGGAACTAATACCAAAAGTCCTCAGCAACCTGTTATTTTGTAAGCAATCCAGTTTCTGAATGTATCAATTGAGATCAGGCCCGGTTTCTGATTTGATAACTTTTTGGATTTCCTCGATCGCCCTAGTCGCCACTGCTTCAGGCCTTTCGCCCACACCAGCACAAACTCGGACATCTGCTTGAGAGTAGAAACGCTCTCGCTCTTTCAAAAGGCTTTGCAGCTTAGATTTGATCTCGCCCTCCTGCAGTAGGGGTCGAGCGGTGTCCGAACGCAGTCGATCGTACAATTGATCTACAGGCACATCCAGCCAAACTACTACACCATAGTGCAAGTAACCCCAATTCATCGATCGCCCCACAATGCCGCCGCCTGTAGCCACGACCGAATTTTTATAAGCAGACAACTCACCGAGCACTTTAGTTTCTAGTTCCCGAAAAGCCTCTTCCCCTTCTCGATCGAAAATCTCAGCAATTGACTGATTAGCAACTCGAACAATTAGTTCATCAGTATCAAAAAAACGGTATTTTAATTTTCTTGCCAAAATCCGCCCCACCGTTGTTTTTCCCGCACCCATCATCCCGACAAGATAGATATTTACTCCCCTCAACCCATCCACTGCCAAATCCTCCGATATTTTTCTATTTTTTTAGGTTAATCGATCTGCCACTGGCGCGATCGTCGTCATCAAACTCATCACCCTCATCTAATCCCCAATCATCCTCTGCTTCTGCAATAGGATTTATTGGTGCTTCATCAGCGGGTTTAGGAATATCCCCTCCCGGAGGAACCAGCACTCGATACTCCGCATCGTATACAGCCTCAGTTTGCCCCACCCCAGACTGGCTCGGATCTCGATAGCCGTAAGAATATACGGAGCCAGCCCAAGATTTGCTTTTCGGTTCCTGCTGAGCTTCATAAGCCCTCGGATTTGCCGCTGGAACATCATTGACCTGCGGCCCGTCGGGAAAATCGCGATCGTCCCCCCAATCGTCATCACCGCCTTGAGAGCCTGATTTTGAGCCATCTGAGACCCAATCATCCTCATCGTCTGCCGCTGCATAAGTCCCCGGTTGAGCGTAATCCTTCGCCCCATCAGGGTTCGGAGTTTCTTGCTGGAAAGTCCGGGCATTGTAACCAGCCGACGTGGCGTACTCTGTTGGGTAGGAAGCAGCAGCCTGAGTTTGGCTATTTTCCGAATTCAGATATGGGTCAATTTCCTGTTTTCTCGGAGGGGGAGGTGGCGTGTAAGGTGTTCTCCCGTCTTCGGGGAAAGTATCGGGACGGCTGCGACTGTCGCGGCCGGTGCGGGCCCGCGTTGCAGATAGGTAATTTGAAAAAGCGAGCAAACCAGAAATCAATAAAGATGTGAGAGCTCCCACCGCCATGCTCAGCAAAATCCAGATAGATAAGGGCACAGCAGGCGATCTAACTCCCAAAAACACCAGCGATAATGCCGGCTCCACATTTTGCAGGGCAAAAATAGTCAGCCCCACCACAATTACTAGCAAAAATACAGGTCGCATATTAAAAATATTGGTAATTGGTAATTGGGAATTGGGAATTGGTAATTGGGAATTGGGAATTGGTAATTCAAACTAACAAATCATCAATAACAAACTGTCAACTGTCAACTGTCAACTGTCAACTGTCAACTGTCAACTGTCAACTGTCAACTGTCAACTGTC
>JARCMA010000515.1 GCA_030248405.1 Microcoleus sp. MP8IB2.171 | reverse complement strand
TCTCCCCCTCTCCCCCCCTCTCCCTGGCAGACAGAAGTTCCACCCGAGTTGGTATAAAGCGCTTCAATTCTTTTGGTTCGTACTGAGCCTTTTTTCTCTTGACAAGTAGATACACTTGTATATGCCTGCGGAAGGAACTTTTGCAGACATCTCGCCATCTCTATCCCTAAGTAAGTTATTTCCTAGGAGAGATGGTAATTTTGTCAAATCATTGTTACCTTTTGTAATATAGACTAAAGCCAGATGGGCAATCGGGCATCCCGAAACCAACGGTCGATCGCTGAAACAACTTACAAATCTGGTTAATCCAGGTGTTCACTTTTAAGTCACCTTTACTTACAGAGGAGTCAAAGTCATGAGCCAACCAGCAGAATTGTCTTTGGAACAGCAATTTAGCCTGTGTTCCTTCAAAACACAGGTAAGTGACATGAGCCGCGAACAAGCTCAGGAGTTTTTGGTCAAGCTTTACGAGCAAATGATGCTACGAGAAACCATGTACCGCCATTTTCTGAAACACCACTGGGGTTTAGAACCTAACCCAGGCGTTGAGTAACCAAGAGTCGCAGTCGGCGACCTCCGTCTCTTACTCTCTTCCCTCAGGCGGAAAGGAGTTGGGGGTGATGGGGCGTCACTCGAAGGCAGAAGGTAGAAGGCCTCTGTACAGACGTGAGGAAAATTTGACAATTCCTTTGTGGATTTCACTCAAGGTGAGAGTCGAGCTAAGCAGTTTCTTTATTGACACCACCGGAGAGCGCAAAGATAATTTATTGCGCCTCGACTCGAAAATTGGATAACTCTTAATAATAAGTGTTAATTTTTTAACAAATTAAAATTTTTAACCAATTCAATATATTTGTCTTTAGTGGCACTGGATGACGTTTGACAGCAATAGCGCTAGTCAGACATCTGAGCGCGACCTCCGACTAGCCAAACCTTCAGTTTATCAATCCCTAGAACTGGCAACTGTGGACTCTAGAAAGAGTTATTCCGGCTGACGTTCCAGAGTCGCCTCCATTGTACTTGTCAAGTAATGACCAGACATGATGCCGCTAGATTGGTAGTAGTGGTTGTCATCAACCCGGTGAAGGGTATCAAAACCCGTCCGCCGCTGGCGTTCGTCTCCCAATACCCAATAACGCTGGACGATCGACTGCGGAGCAATCCAACCTTCGCCCTCGACGCGGGCGAGTTCGCTGTGTTGGAGTACAAAAGTATACTGCCGTTCATCGCTGTTGAGGTGTCCTCGGTACTGCAAAATAATCTCTTCGCGATCGCCTCCAGGAAATACGAGCTTTGTCACCATACTGAACCAATCTGTTCGGTTCCAGCTCACTAAAGTTTTGCCTTTAACCGTAATTGGCACGCCATTGCGCTCAATCCAGCTTCCTTCGAGCGTCCATTGGCCAGATTCCATTAAAAACGTGTGAGCCACAGTGCTGTTCCTATGCTTTTCCTGCTGGCTACAATGCTGGTGCAACAACGCACAGCCGTTGTCCCTCAGACTCTATGCTATCACGCCCAACTGTGCCAACAAGAGTTAATTTCTCCTAAAAGTACCGGTGTCCGGGCACCAGTAACTTGAGGCAGATTGCCGGGAATGCCCCGAACCCGCCATGCGGCTAAAACCGCGAAAGCGATCGCCTCTTTAAAATCTACATTCAAGCCTGCCTCAGAAGTAGTCAACACTTGCACGGGATGCAATTGAGATTGCAATCGGCGTTTTAAGTAGAGATTGTGGCTGCCGCCCCCGCATAGTAAAACTCGATCGGGCATAGCCGGTAAAAAAGTTTGGTAACTGTGAACGATCGAGGCAACAGTCAGTTCTGTCAGAGTAGCCAGCACGTCAGCAGGACTGAGGTTGTAACCTTGGGCCTCGACCAAACACCTGTCAAAATAGTCTACACCAAATAGCTCTCGCCCCGTTGATTTCGGCGGTGCTTGGCGGAAGAACTCTGATGCGAGCCAATCCTCGACTAAAGCTTGACAGGGAGTTCCCGATGCCGCCCAAGCTCCACCTTCGTCGATCGTCTTAGTGCCGCCGGAGAAGTGCTGCACTGCCAAATCTAACAGGGAATTCGCCGGGCCTGTATCCCACCCCGATATGCCATCCCCAAGACTGAAAATCTCAGACTCGTCATTGTTTCCCCCTTTTCCTCTTGCCGGAAGATAGGTAACATTGCCAATTCCCCCCAGATTTTGGATGCAGAGGCTGAGGTTGGGTTCCGCCAGCAGGCAGGCATCAACTATTGAGACTAAGGGTGCTCCTTGACCCCCTGCTGCAATGTCTGCCGAGCGAAAGTTACTCACAGTAGTAATTCCTGTCAATTCCGCAATTAGCGCGCCCCGCCCGAGTTGCAAGCTGTAGCCCATTAACCCACCGGCGCTGTCTTTCTGGGCTTTCCCAGCAGGTCGGTGGTAGACGGTTTGACCGTGAGAGCCGATTAATTCGGCTGTATCATATTCTGCTTGAATTGTCAATGCCGCCGTGGCAAATTCTTGGGCTATGGCATCATCTAATTCCGCTAGTTCAGCCATTGACAAAGCTGAGCCACTGCAAACTGAGAGAATTTGCGATCGCAAATTAGCAGGATAAGGGAAAGTCTTGCCGGCCACCAACTTTACTTTTAAGTCTGTTTGGGAACCGACCACATCCACCAAAGCAGCATCAATGCCATCCACCGACGTGCCGCTGATCAAACCGATAACACGGGTCATTCAATTTTAGATTTTAGATTTTAGATTTTAGATTGTTCAATTTTTCGATTTTAGATGGTCGGGTGCGATCGGGCGATCGAATATTATTTGAGGTCGATCGTCACGATCACCACAGTAATATTATCGCGTCCACCTTTATCCTTAGCTGCTTGAATTAAAGCATTTGCAGCGCCCTCGCAGGCGCGAATCGACTTCAGAGGCGAAGCAATCAAAGGATCGGAAAGTTCTTCAGTCAAGCCATCGCTGCAGAGCAGCAAGCGATCCCCAGGCTGCACGTCCACCGGCAAAATATCTATCTCCCGCAAATCATCGCGGCCCAAACACTGGGACAAAACGTGACGCCAAGGATGACTGCGAGCCTGGTCAGGAGTTAGAGCCTTTCTTTTCACAGCCTGAGCCACCCAAGTTTGGTCTTCAGTAATCTGTTCCAAGCGAGAGCCGTGCAGTCGGTACAAGCGAGAGTCCCCGATATTAGCGCACCAGGGTCGGCCCTCATCCCTAAACATTAGAACCACAGCCGTAGTTCCCATATCAGCACGCTCCGGGTGGTCGAGCTGATCCGTCAAAATTGCTTGATT
>JARCMA010000514.1 GCA_030248405.1 Microcoleus sp. MP8IB2.171 | reverse complement strand
ATCCCAAAATCTTCGAGTAGTATAGTGCATTAAATCTCTCGATAGTTACCACTCTCAAAATCTGCGATCGCTTCTGCTGCTAAAGCATCCAATTTACCCCGCTCAATATCTTTCTCTATCTGAACATCCCATCGTTGGTAATCCAAATTCAAAAACCACTCTAACAACTCGCCAATCTCGTTCGGCGGAAGTTCGATAATCGCATTTTCTATCTGTTCTACAGTCAACATAGGCTGTCTTAGATTATACTTAATATCGATACGAGCTTTTCTCTGACTTTTATATCATAGCTCTCTGACGGAATTTTTTGCATATCTCAGTTTATCGAGTACGTGAAGCGAAGCTATCCCGTAGGGAATCGCCCTTTTCTTCCCCAAGTGCGATCTACCTTCACTTAATCATAAATTTCTCTCCGGTGTCCAACCTGGTGAATAGTAATAACCATTAACTCCTCATTAAAAGTATAAATTACGCGATAATCACCCACTCTTAACTTAAAGAAACCTGCTAGATTAGCGGACAAAGGCATAGGAGTAATTTGTTCAAAATTTTCAGCCAACCAATTGATTTTATTACCTATACGTTCCCGCACAGCCTGAATCAATTTTTCTTGGTTAACCAGAGCTTCTGCTGTCAACTCAACCGAATAGCTCATTACGATTTCATGCCGAGTTTTTGATAAACTTCCCCAGGCTTTATGCTACTTTCTTCGGCTTGTTTGCGCTTGATTGACTCCAACAATTTCTGCTTGACTTCTTCCTTAACTTCTAAACCAGAATCAGGATCGCCAAAATATTCTTCTAGACACTGTTCAACAGTGTGCCGAATCAAGTCCCGCAGTTGCTCAACTGTCATGTCTTTGACTTGCATCTTAATATCCTAATCTGTGGGATTATCAATAAATTATAGCAACTTTAGGAGTGCCAAACCCAATCAAACTGATTTTAGCTAAAGGGAAGCGCGATCGCCCTTATCTTCCCAAAGTGCGATCGCCCTTATCTTCCCCAAGTACGATCGCCCTTATCTTCCCCAAGTACGCCCTTATCTCCCAAAGTGCGATCGACCTTTCCTTTCCAACACCAGACTAATTCAACTCCCTATGTCAGCGGTTTTCTAAACCGATGTCCATCAGCCTCTACAACTACAAATGCCCCTTTTAGTTCTACTTCAGAGTAATTTTCTATAACTTTTGCTAGTTCGTTGTGAACTTCATTCACTGTTTTAGGTAAAACTCGAAGATAAATCACACCTGTTGCGATCGCCCTCACAAAAACAAGATTTCCGTAATCTCTGTCTCGCGTAACAAGGATACGATTTTCTACTTGCGCTACTCCAAGTATTTCTTCATCACTTGCTTGTGCTAAACCTATTTGAGCAACAATAATTACATCGTGTCCTGCATCAATCAAAAACTTTGTGGTGACAGCATACACATCTTGATCTATCAGAAATTTCATAATTTAAGCTAATGCTAAATGAACATCTTCAGCCGCCACCAGTGCGATCGCATACTGTAGGCACGCCCGAATATCATCCAGTTCCAGATCGGGATAGTAGTCTCGGATAATTTCTGCAAAAGAAAGCCCTTCATTTAGTAATTCGAGAACGCTCTGTACAGTAATGCGCGTACCCGCGATGCAAGGCTTACCGAAGTGAATTTGAGGGTTGACGGAGATCCTGTCCATTTTGACTCCAGCGCTATATTTCTCTTCTATGTTAAGTCATAAGGTTGACGATCGCAACTTGTCTTTTTTCACGCTTCTGGGCGATCGCCCTTTTCTTCCCAAACAGCCTGAAGCTTAGCTATCCCGTAGGCGATCGCACTGCCATCAATTGTAAATTTTTCCTCGCGTTCAAGTCAATCTTTTTCCGCTTCGGACTTGTTTTAGTCGCGCCCCATCTAACACAGGATTGTTGGCAAAAAAAAATCTTTTGGCTCAGAAAATGTCACAACAAAAATGTACATTTGATCGCCTTTTTTTTATTTGTTTTCCTATCGCCGTTTCAACCCCAGCACACTGAGAAAAAAGCTCGACAGAACCATCTGCAAACCGACAGTCAGGCAAGTGAGCGAGGGAATAACCAAACGCAGAGTTTTAGAAGGATCGAGAGAACCAAAAGCTGTTTCGCTCCAGATAGTTAATGACAAAAACGAGCCAACTATTCCAATTAAAATCAGCGTGACTCCGACAATCAATCCTGTCTCTAACGTGACATAGCGAAATATTTTGTTGAGTTTGGGGTCTTCAGGGAGGAATTTCTCGCTGATGGCGAAAAGTTTGGTGAAAAAAGCGAAAGTTACTGCTTGAAAACCGATGATAATTGCGATCGCACCATAAAGCAGCGTGTGCACGTCAAAATTTATACTTCCCACTTTTCTGCTGTCCGGTAACAGCCAAACCACGATAATTAGACCCCAAATCATCAGCGCAGCACCCGGATACAAAAACAGCCACCGGGGACTGTACAGCAGCAAAAATCGGAGGTGCCGCCAGCCATCTCGCCAAGTTCGCAAGTGCGGCGGGCGCGAGCGGCCGTCGGGAGAAAGTACCGTTGGGACTTCAGCGATTCGCAACTTGTACAGAGAAGCTTTGACGACCATTTCGCTAGCAAATTCCATACCCGTTGTTTGCAAGTCAAGTTTCAAAATTGAGTCTCTCCTGAAACCCCGCAATCCGCAGTGAAAGTCGCCGACTGGACTCGCGAAAAATAATTGCCCAACCCATGTCAGCACCGGATTTCCTAAATATTTGTGCAGCGGCGGCATTGCCCCAGGTTTGATGCCCCCTTGAAACCGGTTTCCCATTACTAAGTCGAAACCTTCTCGCAATTTGTTGACAAAAGCGCCGAGGTTTGAAAAATTGTAGCTGTCGTCAGCATCGCCCATGATAATATAAACTCCGCGCGCTGCGATGATGCCTCCCATGAGGGCGCTACCGTAGCCTTTGGCTGCTACGGGCACGACTCTCGCTCCCATTCTGGCGGCGATATCTTGGGAACCGTCAGTGCTGCCGTTGTCTGCTATGATGACCTCGCCGGCAATATCAAGTTCGCGCAGGGACTTCTGCGCCTTCTCGATGCAGATTTCTAAAGTTTCTGCTTCGTTCAGGCAAGGCATGAGTATCGATAGTTCTAGAGTGTATTCTCCGCTTGGATTGGTCTGCTCTGCCATATATTTGTTCCACTCTCGATCGCGATCGACCATACTTGATTTTCCCGTATCTCTGCTTAAAATATTAGTGGTGAATAAAGCCTAGCAAAACTTAATTAAAGTTTTTCAGGTTTTTGGGAACGGCAATTTTTGATTGTACTATAGGTTAGTAAATTTATGAATAGAAGCGTTTTTCTGTTATTGCTTGCTGCTATTTTGTGCGGTGTCGCCGGTCAATTCAGCCTGAAGGCAGGAGCTAAAATCTTAGGGCCCATTGGCGCTGCTAATTTAATGGAAAAAATTATAGCAATGGCTACCCAGCCGTTGATTGTAGGTGGTCTTTCTTTGTATGCAGTTTCTTCGATCGGCTTTATTGTAGTTTTGTCGCGGGAAAACCTTAGCATAGTCTCGCCTTTACTGTCAATTAGTTACCTCTTTACTGTTTTAGGCGGCAAACTTATATTTCACGAGCCTTTGCCGCCGCTGCGGTTAGTAGGCGTGGCGCTAATTATGACGGGAGTAATTTTTGTACTCAGAGGTCAAGTAGGGGGAGTGACTGGGGGCAACTAGCGATCGCTTTTAAGATTGACGCTTGAGCGCTTAATTGATAACTTAGGTAAAAGGGTGTATTTGAGCCTTCTGTTATGAAATAATGCTGCTGTATGTCTAATATTTCTGAGCCTGTGAATCCAAATCAATTATTGAGCGATCGCACCGCAGTTCTTGCTACCATGCACCAAAAAGAACGGGTGATGGCTCCGGTTTTGGAACGAGAATTTGGTGTAAATATCCTAGTACCTGCGGAGCTAGACACTGACACTTTCGGCACCTTCACCAGAGAAGTTAAACGCTTAGGAACACAAATAGAAGCGGCACGCCAGAAAGCACAAAAAGCCCTAGAAATTGCGGGCGAAACTCTTGCCTTTGCCAGCGAAGGTACTTTCGGCCCTCACCCAATGATGCCGTATCTGCCAGCGAACAGAGAAATCGTAATTTTATTAGATCGAGCCAACAATCTAGAATTAATCGGCGACTCTTTCTCGGTTGAAACTAACTACAGTCACCAGTTAGTTTCCAGCATAGAAGAAGCAGATGATTTTGCTAAAAAAGCTGGATTTCCCGAACACGCACTGGTGGTTGTAGTTGGTGAAGCTGCGCTCGGTAACGGCGAAATTGTCAAGGGCATTAGGACAGAAAAACAATTTTTTGACGCTGTGACAGCAGGCTTAAAAAAATCGTCAACTGGCCGAGTTCATATCGAAACAGATATGCGGGCGATGTACAATCCAACTCGGATGAAAAACATCGAAAATGCAACCCTGGATTTAGTTAAAAAATTTAAGCAATTCTGTCCGGAGTGCGGTTGGCCGGGATTCGAGATTGCTGACAGAAAAATCGGATTGCCCTGCGGACTGTGCCATTTTCCGACTCAGCTAGCGCGATCGGCAATCTATAAATGCAAAAAGTGCGGTTATACTAAAGAAAAACTATTTCCCGACGGTCGAGAGACTGCCGATCCTTCCCTGTGTGAATATTGCAACCCTTAGAAAAATAATTGCACAAAAATAGTAAAGTTTGCAACAATATTATTGATAGTTCCCTAATTAAATTCACTAATGATAGCCGTAGAAACAGAACGCAACTGGAAACCCGTTATTAAAGAATTTGAGGCTGTAGT
>JARCMA010000513.1 GCA_030248405.1 Microcoleus sp. MP8IB2.171 | reverse complement strand
TTTGGAGTCACGCAGGTATCTTTAAAAGACTATTTTTTGGCATCTTGGATCGGCATGATTCCCGGAACAGTCATGTATGTTTATATCGGTTCCCTGGCCGGGAGTTTGGCTGCACTTGGATCTAGCGGGCGATCGCGCACTGCTGCTGAGTGGGCTCTCTACGGCATTGGTTTGCTAGCAACGATCGCCCTCACCGTTTATGCAACCCGCTTGGCTAAAAAAGCTTTAGACGAAAAAATTTCCCCTTGAAACCACTGCACAAATTGGTAAAATTGTCAAGAGGGTTTTGCCCATACATTATAATACATTGCTAATTTAAAAAACTCCGTATTTTCTCTGTGTTATTTACAATTATTTTGTTATACAAACGAGATAGATATTAAAGATATCGTAAAGCACAAACCTCAAATAGGTAAACCGAAGATCAAAATATAAAGCTGATGCCAAAATAGAAGGCGAGCGCCCAACCATAAGAAAAATTGTTTGCAATCCGGAATGTAAGTCATATTATTTTAAATTTTAGATTTTAGATTTTAGATTGCGAATGACTGATGACTACGAGGGTTTGAATCTGGGCTACAGTTGCATTCTTTTCTTAAACTGTCTCACTACTTGCCTGATATTAAGTCTGCCGAATGACGAAGACCGTTTGATGAAGTTGACTCTGAGGGAACATTTGATGATGCAAAACCCAGCAAATCAAGCCGGATCTGTGTCTGCGCCGCCGCCACAAACAAAAAAGCTGCGCCGCTTTTGGCAAAACATCAGCAATTCGGCTCAATCGCGGTGGCAGCAAGCGCACAGTCTTTGGCAGCACAGACGGCAGCGCCGCCATTTGCTGACCCTGCTAATTCTGGCCACCACGGCTTTAACCATTAGCACAACTGCTTGCATCAGCTATTTTTTTGTGCGCGGGCTAATCCTCGACAATTTCAAGGAAATAGCACTATTAAAACTAGAAAAAGGCACTGACGAAATCGACCGCTGGCTCAGCACTCGCAAAGCAGAAATAGAAACCCTTGCTTACGATCCTACGGTTAACACTCTCAATTGGCAATTAGTCGAACCCCGGTTACAAGGAGAAATATACAGATTAAAAGAGTATTTCATTTTGTCATTAACTCAACCCGACGGCTCATTTATCAACACTCTAGGCAACCGCGCGAACAGCAAAGACCGCCAACACTTTCAAAAAGCAATGGCCGGGCAGCTCAACGTTTCCGACCCGCTGATCGGCCGCAGTACAAAAGTTTCTACAATCATCATTTCAGCTCCTATTTGGGCATTGCCCCCCGCTCCCAATCAAGTAATTGGAGTCCTATCGGGCAGCATTAAATTAGACCGAGTAACATCTGTCGCTAACAGCTTGCTGTACGGTTCCGACAGTTATGCTTTTGCGCTCAATTCACAAGGAGTGCCAATTGTTCATCCCAACAATAACTTAATCGGAAATATCGATCGGGAGGCCCCAAGCTTTTTACAGTCACAAGACCCCGCACTCTCCACAATTGCGCGGCAGATGATCGATCGCCAGACGAACATCGAACTGGTAAAAATAGATAACAAATGGGTGTATGTAGCCTACGCTCCCCTCAAGGAAGTTAACTGGTCGATGGCTTTAGTAATTCCCCGCGAAAATATTGAATCCCAACTGCAAGCATTAAATTTGCTGACATCCGTAGTCGCCGGACTGCTCATCCCGGCAATGCTAGCAGCAATTTGGCTAATTTACTCCTCCGAAAACAATCGCGCTCAAGCGGAGCGAGAAGCCATGCTCAACCGGATTGCCGGACGCATTCGCGCTTCCCTGGAATTAGACAAGATTGTGCAAAGTACAGTCGAAGAAATAGTAAGTTTGCTGCACCTCGAACGGGGGGCTTTTGGTTGGTACAAACCGCAAGAAAAAATGTTACAAATCCTGTGGGAATGTTGCCCATCTGATTCTCCGACACAAGCCATAAAGTTTGAGCCTTACTTTCTCGAAAATGTATTAGTACGGAGTGGTCAAGGCGAACCAATTATTCTTTCGAGCGACACTTGGGCGAAGGGTGTAACTCAACCGCCGGAACTTAAAGCTAATAGCTATTTAGCCGTGCCTGTCCATACTCAAAACCAGCCGCAGGGTTATTTAATTTGCAGCCACGTTACTCATTGGCTTTGGAGCAAAGAGGAAATCCAACTGTTAAAAGCTGTAGCAGACCAATTGGCGATCGCAATTACTCAAGCTCACCTTTACAGTCAAACCCAAGATCAAGTAAAACTGCTTAATAGTGCCTTAAATGAACTGAAAAAAACTCAAACTCATTTAGTGCAGAGCGAAAAAATGTCGTCCCTCGGTCAAATGGTAGCCGGGATAGCGCACGAAATCAACAACCCCGTTAACTTCATTTCGGCTAATTTGCCTCACACCAGCAAATATACTAAAGATTTATTAGAGTTGGTGAGTTTATACAAAGAAGCCTTCCCAGAGGTTCCCCAGGAAATCGAAGATTTTACCGAAGAAATCGAGTTAGAATTTATCGAGGAGGATTTGCCGCATATATTGGATTCTATGAAAATAGGAACCGAACGCATTCGCAGCATAGTTCTTTCTTTGCGTAACTTTTCTCGCCTTGATGAATCTGACAAAAAGCTAGCGGACATTCACGAAGGTATAGAAAATACCTTGCTGCTGCTCTCCAACCGCATTAAAAATAGAATTTATATAGTCAAGAAATACGGAAAAGTGCCTTCAGTCGAGTGCTATCCCTCTCAGCTAAATCAGGTGTTTATGAACTTGCTGAGTAATGCGATCGATGCCTTGAACGAGATCGATCGCCTGGATAAAATTATTACTATTTCCACGGGGGTAGTTCGCGAACATGGCAATAAATTTCTGAAAGTGGCGATCGCCGACAACGGCCCAGGCATTCCCGACAGCGTTAAAGACCAAATTTTTAACCCATTTTTTACTACTAAAGAGGTGGGCAAAGGCACTGGTTTGGGATTAGCAATTAGCTACAAAATTGTAGTGGATGGACACGGGGGCAGCATCACAATTTCTAAACCTCCGGGCGGCGGCACGGAGTTTTTGGTAAAAGTTCCTATTAGTAACGGGAAGTAAGACTATTTTAGATTTTAGATTTTAGATT
>JARCMA010000512.1 GCA_030248405.1 Microcoleus sp. MP8IB2.171 | reverse complement strand
GGGCATGGGTAGCAAATAACAAATGATTAATGACTACTGACTGCTGACTACTGACTACTGACTAATGACTAATGACTTCCTAAGTGCCAATCTGCCGCTTTTTGGCGGATGGTTGCCAATTCTGCCGGCGGCATTTTGTCGAGATTAGACCTCTTGCAAAAATAATTAGGACGGGGTAGAAGCCCATCCCACAAATTTTTTTTTTCTTGTGGGATGGCTTTGAGCAGCGTCCGAAAATTTGATTAAAAGGACTTATGCAAGAGGTCTATTGGCTAAGAGAAAACTCATGCGACCGATCGACTGAAGTTTTTCCCGGTGGCGCGCTAGGAAATCCCAGTAGGGAAGATTTATCATCTGTGCGGTTGATAGCAGCTTGGTTCTGCCAAAGTTGATCGCCTAATACCCAAACGCCAACAGTCATTTTATTTGTTTCACCATTTCACCATAAAAGTTATCTTTTACTTTTCATGAGGGCTGGTCGTTTATTGAGAAAAATTAATTGGCTGAAAAATCACAAATCAAAACTCATAATTTCTCTGCTTGTGGCGAGAACGTACTAGAGCATAACATTGATTTCCAAAGATAGGGACACCGACCAGCAAATTTAAATTTTATGTCGGTGTATCCTTCAGATGTTAATAACTTGGTGAGCGTCTCTACTGAAAAAAATTTAATGTGGCCGTTATCCCAAAGAACGGTAAAATGTTTATCTAGTTTGCCAGAAACCGCTAAAGCCAGATTTTTTAAGTAGCCGTGATAGGGTGTGGAAATAATTAGTCTTCCTCCCGAATTGAGGCATATTTTTGCAGTTTTTGCTAGTTCTTTAGGATAAAGCAAGTGTTCGATTACTTCAATAGCTAAGACAACATCAAATGAGTTCAGAATATCGGTATCTGGGAGGTCGTAAATATCTGCTTGGATAAACTGACACTCGGGGAAACTTTGACGGGAGATGGCAATTCCGGGCGCAGAAGTGTCAACGCCGACAACTTCGCAGCCGTGCTCTGCGATAACGTGACTGAGGCTGCCATTGCCACAGCCGAGATCCAAAACTCGGAGTTTTGTCTTGCTGGTCTGCTGAAGTGTAGCCAGCATTTCTAAAAGGGGAGATATCAAATAAGCGTGATGATATCTCGGACGGTTGTTTGTGTAATAATACGTATAATTGCTAAAGTTTTTTTTCATCGATTAAGCTATGGAGATTATTGCCGAGACCGCGAATTTACGGAGCGTGGGTACACTGTTTGAGCCAAGGTTCCCCACATTAGGGTTGTCAGAGTCGATCGGCAGCTCGCTCATCTCATTCTTTTTATTTGACAGGCGAATTATTGTCACCGAATCAACCGGATGGCAAAAGAAATCTTTCACAGGGTGCAAAATCTTGCATCGCCCATCTCTGGCCCATCTCTCGAAGGCATTCGGAAAGAAAAAGTCCGATCGAGCAAGAATTCTCTCTGTACACTAGCCGGAAACCGAACTTTTTGCCTGTAAATTTGGGGCGAGTGCATCTATGCGATTCTAGCTTCAAGCAACTGCGGTATGTCCACCCGACGCTTTTTCCAGCCTGAAAAATGTGCCATGGGGCGATCGGGTGTCACTCGCTCCGAGAATTGAGAAGGGAAGTGTGACCGAAATCACAGGCATTTGCCCAACAAATTGCTGAGCATCTTTTAGTCCACACACTTAGAATCGAGATTACTACAGTGGCTTCTATAATTGTGTTTAAATGTTGTTCTGAAGCTGTGTTGTCCAGTCAGCAGAGCCCCCTAGACAGATTCATGCTTTCGGTCTGGTTTATTTCACTGTAATGGTCGCTGTTGGGTGTTGCACCTTAATTTAGATATTTCCTATGGTTAAGTTAGGTCAATCCTCCTTTCGCCGTATTTTACTGTCGCGGATTTTGTTGCTCAGCGTACCTGTTCTACTGGTGGGGGAGTATGTTACCTATCGCAAGGCACGCTCGACGCTTCTGGAAACTGCTCGTCAAAACTTGACAGAAAGTGCAGTCAGAAAAGCAGACACTATTGAACAGTGGGCGAAATCGCTGAAGTCCAATCTGATCGGCGCTTCGGAAAGCTCGATGTTGCAGTCGGTAGATCCGAAGGATTATCAAAAGTTTATCGCCCAATTAGGGCAGCGGTTGCCAGCGCAGGTTGATTGCTTGCAATTGACTAATTTAAAGACAAATCAAGTGATAGCAAGCACTTGCGGGCAGCAGCCGATTCAGTCGTTGCCGGCAAAATTTTGGCCGCCCGTACAGCAGCAGCAAACGCTGCTGGACGACAAGAGCGTTTACATCAGTCTCTCCTTACCTCAGCAGCGACAGGAGACAGCAAACGATCAGAATGTGGCTTTGGGGGCTGAGGATTTTCCCGATGCGGGTAAAGAAGGCCGCGATAGCCAAGCGAGTTTGGTGTTGAGCGCTCCTGTTTACATTCGTCGGGGCAATACCCTGCAGTTGAGTTATGCTTTGAGTTTGCAGTCGGCCTTGCCTGTGCAAACCAGCGCTCCCAAGGGTTCTTTAGCCGGCTATACGGTGGCGATCGACCAAGATGGGACGATTTTGGCGCACCCGAATATCAACCGCGTGGGCCGCAATATTGACCAAGAGGCAGATGCCGCTCGACTAAAAAGTATTGTCAGAAGGGCGATCGCCGGCGGAACAGCTTTTCTCCACCTATTTTCCTTTGAAAGAAATGGTGTAGAGTTGCTAGCAGGATACGCCGCTATCCCGAGTCCTTCAACTACACAGGAGAACAGCAAGTGGATTATTTTAGCTGTCTCTCGTTTAGATTACGCTCTGTCGGGTTTGGAAGAAATTCAGCAAGTTTTATTTAATTTAATTGTAGGTTTGGTTGCTGCTAGTATCATCGCGACTTTATATCTGTCTCGCGACTTGGCGCGTCCTGTGGAAAAACTGAGAGACTACGCGATGAAAGTAGATACGGAAGCGTCGCAGACAGTGCCCCAAGATTTCCAAATTAGGGAATTTAATCAACTATCAGAAGCACTCAACAGCATGGTGCAGCGCCTCAGATCCTGGGCCAAAGAATTGGAAGTCGCAACCAAAGAAGCGCAAGTTGCCAATCAATTAAAAAATGAATTTTTGGGCAATATTTCTCACGAATTGAGAACGCCGCTCAACGGAATTATTGGTTTTATTCAAATTGTGCGGGACGGCTACTGCGATGACCGAGATGAAGAAATGGAATTTTTACAGCGAGCCCACGACTCGTCCATGCAATTGCTCAATATTATTAATGATATTTTGGACATTGCTAAAATAGAATCCGGCACGTTCTCGATGATGTTAGAAGTAGTTGACATTACCCAGGTACTTGAAGACGCGATTGATTTGCAAGCGAGTCAAATTGAGGAAAAAGGCTTGAAGTTAAGTTTGCCAGAGCCTCATGATCCGATTATTGTTCATGCCGATCCAGAGAAGCTAAAACAGGTGTTTTTAAATGTTTTGAGCAATGCCGTTAAGTTTACAGAGTCGGGCAGCATTAATATATCTGTGCGGCTAGAATCGAGGACTAATTCTGGTAGTTCTAACGGCAGTGGTGAAAGTACGACTAGCCCCAGCGGTCAAAGCGATTGGGTGGTGGTGACAATTAAAGATACGGGAATTGGTATCGATCCCGAGCACCAGCAGAAATTGTTTCAACCTTTTGTGATGGCTGATGGTTCTACAACTCGCAGGTTTGGCGGTAACGGTTTGGGCTTGGCTATCTCGCGAAGGATAATGGAATCTATGATCGGAAGCATTACCCTGCACAGCGCGGGCGTGAATCAAGGTACTACGGTGATGATTTCTTTGCCTGTCAATCAGCAGTCAAGTTTTTATTTTCACAGCCCGGACTTAGTAACGGAAAAGGGAAATTTCAAAAGTTGAGGAGTGATTTTCCCAATCTAAAATCTAAAATCTAAAATGGTATTAGGGGCTGTCCGCCGAGTTCGAGGGATTTGCTCAAAGTGCTGAGAATGCGGATTAATTCGACGGAGGCCGCGCCCGAAGAGGTAAGACAGGGGGTATTTGTTTGCACGCAGTTGAGGAAGCGATCGCACACTCGCCTCAGCGGTTCTACTTGTTCTAAACTCAACACTTCGCGGTGTCTGAGGCTTGTTGGCTGTGGCGCGATCCTCTTCGAGGGCTTCGCTAACGCACTTTCAAAAGAGTTATTCTCTTCGCCTCCCCAATCTGGATTGCCACGCTGCACAATTAGGGGAGTTTCTGGCGACATTTCATCAAAAATCAAGGTTCCCAAAGTGCCAACAACTGTTAAGCGCCGTTGTTTGTCGGGATTTAGCCAGCACAGGTGAATAAATGCTTGAAATCCGTCGGGATAGGTGAGCGTTACCCAAACTAAATCTGCTAGTCCTTCTGCAGGATTAACAGTCAGGAGTGAAGGATCCAATTGATTTTCAATTTCTGCTGCTTCTTTATTTATTTCTTCTTCCCTCTCCCCTCTTCCTTCTTCCTTCTTTCTTCTTCCTTCTTCCTTCTTTCTTCTTCCTTCTTCCTTCTTCCTCCTTTCTTCCTTCGGAAATACAGTGCCGATCGCCCTTACTTCAATTGGCGTTTGTTCCAACCAAGTATTGAAAATAGCGATATCGTGAATAGCCAAGTCCCAAAGGGCATCAACGTCATGGCGAACCGGTTCAAAATGGGTGCGCTGGGCGTAACCGTAGCGCAATTTTCCGAGTTGATGCTGTTGAATAATTCTTTGGCCTCGATCGACTGCTGGATGAAACAGATAAGTGTGGTCAACGAAGAGTTGCCGCTGCTGTTTTTCGGCTAATTGACAGAGTTCTATGGCTTCAGTGAGGTTGAGGGCGAGAGGTTTTTCTGCTAAGACGTGGTAGCCTTGTTGCAGCGCTGCTGCTGCGAGGGTGTAGTGTGTGGAAGCTGGAGTGGCGATCGCCACAGCTTCCAGTCCCGGCAAGGCTTGGACTTGAGACCAATCGGTAGCTAGAATCACCGAGGCATCGATATTAAACTGTTTTTGAACGGCAGCCAATGAATCTCGATTCGGGTCTACTACCGCTAAAACTTGGCTGTTGGGATGTTCCAGAAAGTTGCGAATTAAGTTAACTCCCCAGCGACCTGCACCCAATACAGCTATTCCGATTTTCATTAATTATAATTTCACAAATCGCAAACCAATTATAGCATAATTGGTAATTATTGGGTGTCTTTTAATCCTAAAAACTCCGAATTTCCATCCACAATTCCCAATCGCAATCCCCAATTACCAAATGACTAATAACTAATGACTTTGGACAATATTCGCGAGCGGGGACAGCACTAATGACTACTGACTACTGACTACTGACTACTGACTACTGACTACTGACTACTGACTACTGACTACTGACTATTAACTAATTTATTGAAAGCTACCTGAGCCGCTGCTTGTTCGGCCGCTTTGATCGATCGACCTTTTCCCTCAGCTACCAACTCTCCCTGAATGTGAACTTCTGCCGTAAAACGATCCTCACCGCCCTGCACTGTCCCCGTTTCTTTCACGCTATATTTGGGCAAAGTTTTATATTTGCCTTGAGTCAACTCCTGGAGAGCAGCTTTGTAGTTTTGGCGGGCAGGATCGCTGCGGATTTCCGCCGCTAGGCGTTGAAAGTGAGAATCTAGCCAAGGGCGAATTAATTCTAAGCTCTGGGTACTCAAATAAAGCGCAGCCAGTACCGCTTCCAAAGAATCTGCCAGTCGGGGCTCGGCGCCTGTTTTGTCCGAGGCGGCGCTGCTGGAAACAATTAAATAGCGATCGAACCCGTAACTTTCAGCGATTTTAGCAAGAATGCGATCGCTCACCAAGATCGATCGAATAGCAGCAAATTCCCCCACTGTACAGTCGGGATAAATCTCAAACAACAATTCCGACGCCGCCAGCCGCACGACTGCATCGCCTACAAACTCTAGTTGCTCGTAATTTGCCTTAGCTGACGCGCTCGCATGAGTCAAAGCTAAATCGAGAAGATGCCATTTTATCGCATCATTCTTTGGCAGTCCCAATTTTTGAATTAATGTTTCAAGTTGCTTTTGGCGACCCGGATAAATCATACCATTTGAGATTTGAGATTTGAGATTTGAGAATGACGGATGACGGATGACGGATGACGGATGACTATCCGGGTTTCGAGCTTGTCAAAAGTTGCATTATTTTTTTAAACTTGTAGGACTTACGCATTGACAAAAAACATTATCTATGTATTCTCGACCATAGCATCACTCTGAAGGTTTGCAAAAATATGCTCACGTATAACTAAGGT
>JARCMA010000511.1 GCA_030248405.1 Microcoleus sp. MP8IB2.171 | reverse complement strand
TAACTAATATGCAAGACCTCTGGTATAAAGACGCAATAGTCTACTCCCTTGATGTTGAAACCTTCCTGGACTCGAACGGGGATGGTGTAGGCGACTTTCAGGGACTTACTAACAAGCTAGATTATTTATCAGGACTAGGAATTACTTGTTTGTGGTTGTTGCCGTTTTATCCTTCCCCTAACCGCGACAATGGTTACGATGTGATGGATTACTGCAACATTGACCCGCGATTGGGAACCCTGGGAGATTTTGTCCAGTTCATGCACCAAGCAGGGGAACGAGGAATTCGCGTGTTGATCGATTTGGTAGTAAATCATACCTCCGATCGCCATCCTTGGTTTGTTGCTGCACGTAGCGATGAAAATTCCAAATATCGCAATTACTATGTGTGGTCAAAAAATCCACCCAAAACCGATCCAGAGCAGCTAATCTTTCCCGATGTCGAGGACAGTATTTGGGAGTACGACGAACAAGCAAACTCTTACTATTTGCATCACTTCTATAAAGAACAGCCAGATTTGAATATTACCAATCCGGCGGTACGAGAAGAAATCTGTAAAATTATGGGTTTCTGGCTAGAACTGGGCGTGTCTGGATTTCGCATTGATGCTGTTCCCTTTTTAATTAAAGAAACTGCCACCGAAGGTATAAGCACCGAAGACCTGCGATGTTTCTTGGAAGAAATGAGAGAATTTGTGTCATCGCGTCAGGCTGATGCAGTGTTGCTGGCAGAAGCAAATGTCGCGCCCGATCGCATTCCAGTCTACTTTGGTAATGGCGACAGAATGCACGTCCTGTTCAACTTTTTGCTGAACCAGCATCTGTTTTTGGCCCTAGCGCGTCAAGAATCCACAGCCCTGCGCGATGGACTAAAAATCTTACCGGATATTCCTCCTATTTGTCAGTGGCTGAATTTTGTGCGCCACCACGATGAACTGACGCTAGACTGCATTACTTCATCGGAACGAGAGGAAATTTTTGCAGCGTTCGCCCCCGATAAAAGGATGCAAATTTTCGGGCGCGGAATTCGTCGTCGCTTACCACCGATGATGGGAAATGACCGCCGCCGGATTGAACTGGTCTACAGCTTGCTTTTCACCCTGCCTGGTATACCCATGCTGCGCTATGGAGAAGAAATTGGCATGGGCGATGACCTTTCGCTGGAAGGTCGAAACAGCGTCCGCACTGTGATGCAATGGTCGGATGCGCCGAATGGCGGCTTCTCGACTGCTGCAACTGAGGCTCTTGCCAGACCTGCGATCGCCAGCGGAGAATACAGTTACAAACAAGTCAATGTCGCCGCAGCGCAGCGCGATCCTAACTCATTAATTAACTGGATCGAGCGTGCAATCGGCATCCGCAAGCAATGTCCTGAATTCGGTAGGGGAAAATGGCAAATTTTGGAAACCGACTGTTCTTGGGTTTTTGCTCACTGCTGTCACTGGGAAGGCAGGACGCTTCTCGTCCACAATCTAGCCGACAAACCTTGTACTGCTACGCTCAAATCTAACGAATACACCAATCTTGTTGATTTATTTGGCGATCGCCTGTATGAATCTCTCGATGCCGGATCGCCCTCTATTCCTTTAGAAGCCTACGGTTATCGCTGGTTTCGAGTCAATTAAATCCAGGGGTAAAAAAGTTAATGTTGATGGGAGAACTAGCGACGTGGACTGTTAGGAATGTACTTAGCAGCTTCCTTGTCGGGAAGCGGTTTTATCTGACCTTGATTGACCAAAGCTTGATGAATTAGGGCCGTAGCACTACCCCGACTGAGCAACTCGTTCGGATTAAGAACTCTGGGATCTGGATAGTTGACCACTATCTTTGCCTTTGTCGCTGCAGCCACTGGCTCAACCGCATATTTAGGAATTTTCTCGGCATCTTTATAAAAGGAATTGAGAAAATCTAATGCCGAATTTTTAGTAGGCGCAGTTGCAGCTTTTGTCGTTTTTGGCGGAACAGTCTTAGCCGATTTAGGTGCGGGCGCAGCCGCAGGCTGCTGCCTTGCCACTACAGGTAATAACGGCTGCATCAAAACAGTCGCTGCGAGGGGAAATGCCAAACGGTTCCTAGCAATTCGACGTTGATTTACTGGAGTTGGACTTGCTGGAGTTGCAGCAGCTCGATCAGTTTTGACAACAGGGCGATTGTAATCCATATTTAAACCCCTCATTAACACAACTAATGCTTGTGCCTTAGTCAAGGGCTGCTTCGGACGAAACTCATTTCCGGGAAAATTATTCATAAATCCCGCTTCATAAGCTTCTTGAATCGGAGTTTCTGCCCAGTAGTTTTTAGGCACATCCTTAAAGGAACTTCCACTCGGTATCTTTCTAATGCTGGCTCGGTTAAAAGCTTGGCGGAGCATCGCCGAAAATTCATCTCGATCCACAGCCTGTTTGGGTCTAAAAGTTCCGTTTAGATATCCGGTAACAATGTCTTTTTCAGCTAAGGACTGAATAAACGGACGCGCCCAGTAATTCTGCGGTACATCAGGAAATTTCGATTTAGCTTGTTGAGCAGCAACTTCCTGGGAACTTAGCACAAAACCAGTGCCACTGACACTAACGGCTAAAGCTAAAAAGGCTACGCTGATTGACGGTAAATACCTGCGATTAGACATGAGAAATGTCCTCCTAATTTTTGCATTTTTAACGAGACTATTTGGCTGAGTTAGAGCGGATTACGTTTTTTTCTATCCGATTCCCATTCTGTTTTTACATCTAACTCTTCGCGACGTACTGTGTCTGTTGCCTCAACCTTATCTTGCTCAACTTCTTTTCTGACTTGCACTTCCTCGCGCACGAACGCCTGCTTTTGGATATTCACACTTTCTTCGTAGATATCCAAATGTGCCATTTTTTCTTGCTTGAAGGCGGTATCTGGAGTTACTCGACTCCCTGCATATTCTGGAGTTGTGTGCTCAATCACAATTCGCTCTTTTTCTACAGGAACTTGCAGCTTTACCGTTTTTGTTTCAACTTGTTTGCCAATTATTACCTCGCCTATTTTGCGACGGGTTTTATCTGCAACTAATCGTTCTTCGTACAGTTTGAGTTTTTGATGATCCTGTTCGTTCATCTGATACAATTGGGGCTCTCGCTCGTAAGTGTAGGTATCCCGGTCATAAGCAGCATTACGAGCTTGAGGCGAGACAGAATGCGTTCTAGAAACTGGAACAGGTGCTTCTAAAGGTAATGATGCTTCTACTGGTGCAGACGCTTCTACTGTTGAAGTCCGATAAAGACCCCGCACTTGTTCTTCATAATCGTAATCAACTGCCGTCCCATGCTCATACCTGGGTAGTTTTTCCACTTGGTCTTTACTCTGCAAACCTGTAGCGTAAACGCGCCGCCCATTAAAATCAACGCGACAAAGAGCGATGGGAAGTAAAACTTTTTTGCCAAAAATCCAAGAACCAGTCTCTACCACAAAATAGCGGAAACGTCCTGTCTCATCTACCAGCACAGTATCGATCGTGCCAATTTTATCATCGGTATTTCCGGCATACACATCCACCCCTTTGATATCGTCCTCCTCAAAAGCTGCTTGGCGGTAGTTGGGATTAAAATCCTCAATTTTGTAAAGTAACATTGTTGTTTCCTGTACATCAACTTGTGTACCTACTTTAGATAGATATCAGTTCTAATACTTCCTTCTTATGAATGATTCAGCAAATTGAAAATCATCAAGATAGCGATATTTTTTTATACTTTTATATCTTTAGGTAGATGAATTTAGCATTTCTGTACTGAATGTGATAAATTTATCTAATCATTCGTAGGTTGGGTGGAGCCAACCTACAACCTTTCTGCCACCAACTCTCACAAGGATTTATTAGGTTTTATGATCACCTTAACTAGGGGATATTCTACAAAACTAAGGGCATCTCTAAACGAGCTGCTGGTTTTTTTTTAGGAGATTTCGATTTTATGAGCGAAATTACTACTTTTGATATTTAAAATTTTTAAGTTAAAAATATTAGGCCCATCGGTAGATATTCTGGTAATGATGATTAAGTAAAATTAAATTACCTTCAAGAAAAAAGTCACAACGTAACGCAGGGGTTAATCTTTTATGACTTATCCAGATCGATCGGGCAGTCAACTCGCTGAGCCTACAATCGTCAATCCGCTGGTGGATTACCACGACCAAGTGAGGTGGGGGCCAATTTTGGCAGGAATTGCGATCGCTCTGGGAACTCAACTGGGTTTAAGCGCTTTGGCAATGGCGATCGGATTAAGCGCGGGTGCAACAGGGGCGGATGCAGGTTCCGTTGGTTTTGGGGTCGTAATTTGGTCGATTATCAGTTTGCTGATTTCCCTATTTTTAGGCGGTTGGGTGATGGCTCAAAGCTGCGGCCCAATGACTAAGAAAACAGCACTTTTGAATGCAGCAATTCTTTGGGGAACTACATTAGCACTTAGTTCTTGGTTATTAGCAAGCGGGATATCGGGTGCTGTTGAGGCTGTCGCTGCTAATGCGGGAGAAATTGCCGATCAAGTACAACAACAGGGCGGCGTTAATATACCGAATCAAGCGCCGAATGTAGACCCAAATCAAGTTCGCGATATAGCTGGTAATACAGCTACAGCTACTTGGTCATTTCTACTTGGCTCTTTGCTGAGTTTGGCAGGGGCAATGATTGGTGCTGCTGTGGGCGCTCGCAAACCGCGCGTTTATGCTTGATTAGCGATGATAAAACCAGAAAATTCAACAAGCACAGCAGCGAGTCGAATGATTTTATACGATTGTGATGATGATTCATTCTTTCTTGGAGAAGATGAACGAGCTAAAAAACTTTTCTAAGGTTTTGGCATAGAGATTTAAAAGGAGATAAAGCGATGCAAGAGCAGAGGATATGGCAAAAATATACAAGGTTAACAAGTTCGATCTTGTTAACGGCAACGGTTTTAGTTGCTCCCTCGATCGCCGCTGATACAAATAAAACACAGATTCAAGGTGAATATTTACTAGCGCAAGTACCGGATAGCTGTCGCCAGGTTATTGCGAGGAATGGTCTTAATGTTCGGCGACAACCGACGGCTAACAGCGAAGCGGTTGGTATCATCGATTCCGCGCGAAATGTGACGATTCAAAGTCTTGGTGAGAATGGCTGGATACCAATTACAGCCCCCATACAAGGTTACGTATATGGTGGTTTTCTCGGAGCGTGTGAAGTCGCAACTCCCCCGCCTCCTACTGACTGCCGCCAAGTTGCAGCCCAAAGAGGAATTAATGTGCATCAAGCACCTTCCACTGATGGGGAAAGGGTTGGATTCGTCGCGAATGGACGAAGAGTGACGATTGAAAGTATAGGAACGGATGGTTGGGTGCCGATTACAGTGCCTCTGAGAGGCTACGTCCAAGCTGAAAACCTGGCGTATTGTAGTTAATTGAAAAAACAGTGATGGATGAGCACCAATCAAAGCCAAAAAAAGAAACTAATTCACAGCAAAAGTCTGGTTTGTTAAATTTCATTGCCGAGACAACAGAATCTGCACTGAATGCAGGTAAAGCGGTTGTTGACACAGCAGTTGATTTGGGGGAAGCTGCTGCTAAACAAACTTATCGATTGATTGGAAAAGCGACGCAAGGAACCGGAGAGGCGGTAACTTATGTTGGCAATCTTCCCTTTGTTAAACAAGTGGCAGGGGTACTCAGGCTTGATTGGTTAGTTGGGGTCAGCGATCGCATCGACTTAGCCAAAGCCGAAGCTCAAGTCAAGGAACTCCAACAAAAGTATCCCAATGAAGATCCCAGCGAAATTGCCCATCGCATTATGGTGGAAAAAGCGATCCAAGCGGGTGGTGTCGGATTTGCTAGCAGCATTTTACCCGGTGTCGCGGCTGCACTGCTGGCGATCGATTTAGCCGCGACTACTGCGATTCAAACCGAAATGGTTTATGAAATTGCCGCCGCTTATGGGATGGATTTACAAGAGCCAGCCCGAAAAGGCGAGGTTTTGGCAATTTTTGGGTTAGCGCTAGGCGGTAGCAACGCCATGAGAGCTGGTTTAGGCTTTTTACGCAACGTACCGCTGGCTGGCGCGATGATTGGTGCGAGTACGAATGCTACGATGCTGTACGCGCTGGGATATGCGGCGCGCCAGTTTTATGAAGCCAAATTGAAGGAAGATACGGAAGAACCTGGAACCGAAACGCTGCAAGCGATTCAGCAACAAAGCGAGAAATATCTCGATGTGGCGATCGCCCAGCAAGCAGGGATGGATCAAATTATGGTTCACATGATTTTGGCAAGTTATCCCAACAAAAACTGGGAAGATATTCTGCCAGAATTGAAGGCATTGCAATTAAATGCCGATTCTCTCAAAAGGATTGCTGCTAACATCAAGTCCCCCAAACCATTGGGTGCATTGTTAGAGCAACTTAACCCCGACTTTGCAGTACCGCTATTAGCTCAATGCCGTCGCATTGCCGAAAGTAGCGGAGAGGTTTCCGAAGCAGAACAGAGGGTGCTGGATGCGATCGCACAAAAACTCAACGGTCAAGATGTGGCTGCGATATCCACTTGAAAAAAATTGTTGGTGCGTTAGCTTTCTGCGTAACTCACCATCCCCAATATTTACTGTCGCTGTGTAAGTCCTAAATTAGCCTCACGTTACAGTAATCTACAGGCTTAAGATAGAGTTTGACATGGCTAATTTTAATACTATAAATAACGACTGATGCAAGAGGAAGTTTTATGACAGCAGAAATATCCGGAGTCTGGGACAAGATTGAGAGCATGATCAATGACTTCATTGTCCTGCTGCCTAATATGATACTAGCGTTAATTGTTTTTGCAATCTTTTTCTTTGTTGGTCGGTCAATTAAGAGAGCGGTCAGGCAGCTTACCCGCAACCACCGCCAATCCCGGAATTTGGGACTGGTGTTGGGAAGGTTAGCGCAGGGTATTAATGTTCTGGTTGGTCTGTTTATTGCCTTGTCGATTGTAATTCCCACCTTTAGAGCAGGCGATTTGGTGCAACTGCTGGGAATTAGCGGGGTAGCGATTGGTTTTGCCTTTCGCGATATCTTACAAAACTTCCTAGCTGGTATCCTAATTCTTTTGACGGAACCGTTCCAAATCGATGACCAGATTGTGTTTAAAAACTTTGAGGGAACGGTAGAAACTATTGAAACTCGCGCTACAACAATCCGAACCTATGATGGTCGCCGGATTGTAATTCCCAATGCCGAATTGTTCACCAATTCTGTTATGGTGAATACCGCCTTTGATAAACGCCGGATGGAATACGACGTTGGTATCGGCTACGGCGATGATATTGACCGAGCCAAGCAGTTAATGATGGAAGCCATGCACAGTGTGGATGAGGTTTTGAATGACCCTGCTCCTGACGTGCTGCTGATGGAACTTGCAGGAAGTAGTGTCAATATCCGCGCTCGATGGTGGATTGCTCCGCCGCGACGACTTGACGATCTTAGCTCGCGGGACAAGGTGCTGTCTGCGATTAAGAAAAAGCTGACTGCCAATGGCATCGACTTGCCCTTTCCTACGCAGCAAATTTTGTTTCACGACCAAACCGAAGAGACGGATGGCGATCGCAAACGTCAACGGGAAGGATGGCCCGTTGGTAATGGCGAAGTTCCTAAACCCCGCAGCATCAGCGGTTCTCTGCAAAAACTAATTGAACTGCGATCGCAACAAGACGGCAACGGACAATCTTCACCCCACCCCAACTCATGAAAAATGTCAAGTTAAGCAAACTTTGGGACTCGCTGCACTCTAGCTACTGGTTTATCCCAACGTTGATGGCGGTGGGGTCGATGATTTTAGCGATCGTAATGCTGACAATTGACCGCACGGGTAATACACCAAACTGGAGGTGGATTTACACGGGTGGAGCCGATGGTGCGCGATCGGTTCTTTCATCGGTTGCCGGTTCAATGGTCAGCGTTGTTGCTACAGCTTTTTCGATTACTATTGTGGCGCTTCAGTTGGCGAGTTCAAATTTTGGTCCCCGATTGCTGCGTAATTTTATGCAGGATACGGGCAATCAAATCGTGCTTGGCACTTTCATTGCCACGTTTATTTACTGTTTACTCGTACTGCGAACCATTCATGGAGAAGGAGAAGGATACAGTCTCTTTGTACCCCAACTCTCGGTTACAGTTGGTACCGGATTGGCAATTGCCAGTATCGGCGTACTGATTTACTTTATCCATCACGCATCAACCATTATTCAAGCGTCCCATGTAATTACTCAGGTTAGTGGGGATTTAGACAAAGCTCTAGATCGTCTGTTTCCCGGAAAAATCGGAGAAGGTAAGGCGAACAACTCGCGACAAGTGGGAGAAATTCCTGCAAATTTTGACTCGGAAGCAAGTCCTATCAAAGCCACTGGCGAGGGTTATTTGCAAGCAATCGATGACGACGAATTAATGAAAATTGCCCGTCAGTACAATGTGCTTGTACGTCTTACAACTCGACCGGGAAAGTTTATCGTCAAGGGCAGCGATTTAGCGATGGTTTTCCCGGAAAAACAGGTGAATCAAAGCCTGAAACAACAGATTAACGATGCTTTTATTCTGGGCAAAGAACGGACTGAATATCAAGATGTAGAATTTCCAATCGATCAGTTAGTTGAAATCGCCTTGCGTGCGATTTCTCCTGCTATCAACGATCCGTTTACTGCGATTCGGTGTATCGATCGACTCAGCGCCGGATTATCCCGCCTCGCTCAAAGGGATTTTCCCTCGCCGTATCGCTACGACGATGAACAGAATTTGCGCGTCATTGTTGAATGAGTGACGTTTGAAGGGTTAGTCGATGCTGCCTTTAACCAAATTCGCCAGTACAGTAAATCAGATGTGGCGGTAACAATTCGCTTATTGGAAGCTATAGCTTGCATCGCCACTTACACCCGCAATTCTCAACAAAAAGAAGCTTTACGCCGTCACGCGGAGATGATTTTAAATAGTAGCCACGAACAAATCTCTCAGGAGCAAGACCAGAAAGATGTGCAAAAGCAGTATCACCAAGTCATTAAAGCTTTAGGACAGGATTAATTTGGTTAAGCAGAACTATGGTAATAACAGCAGCTTTACGATCGGCTCCTAATACTTTAGCTTTAACCGCGTTGAGTGCCATTGGTTTAGCGCTGACACATTTATTTTCGGGCAAGTTGCGGTTTGCTCCTATTCCTCGCAGTGGCTGGCTTTCAGCAGCAAGTGGAGTTTCGGTAGCTTATGTTTTTGTGCATATTTTACCGGAACTAAATCAGCACCAAGCGGTATTAGAGCAAGTAGAAGCAGGAGTTATTTCCTATCTAGAACACCACGTTTATTTAATAGCTTTGTTAGGATTGACTGTATTTTACGGCCTGGAGCGAATTGCAAATTTATCTCGTCAGCGTGGCGAAGAGGATGTGACCAGTCCTGGTGTTTTTTGGTTGCACATTGCCTCTTTTTCAATCTACAACGCTCTGATTGGCTATCTGCTGCTGCATCGGGAAGAACCGGGCATTACCAATCTGCTGTTGTTTTCTTGTGCAATGGCACTGCACTTTGCAGTGAACGACTCTGGTTTGCGGGAACACCACAAGCATATTTATGACCGCATCGGACGCTGGATACTAGCAGCAGCTATTATTGTGGGGTGGGTGTTGGGTAGCGCTACTGAAATTGGAAAAACTGCGATCGCAGTTTTATTTGCTTTTTTAGCCGGAGGAATTGTTCTCAACGTCCTCAAAGAAGAATTGCCAGAAGAACGAGAAAGTCGGTTTTGGGCATTTGTCCTTGGTGCTGGAATTTACACGGCTCTTCTATTGGCTTTGTAGAGGAATCAAAGGAAGCCAAAACGTTCGAGCTTAAAACCATTAGAAGGAGTCAATCGCATCCTGGGATAAAATTTTTAATGTTGATGGGAACACTAGCGACTCTAACTATGAGGAATGTACTTAGCAGATTAGGTGAAAAACCCGGTTTCTGGCGCCTATCCGTAAGTCCTATATATAATTTTTAGGCGGGCATAAAAAATTTTCCTCTGAGGTAGGGCTGATGTTTCCAGTGTGGTTGCAGGCAGGATTTTGGGGTTTAGTGGGGGGTTCGGCGCTGCTACTAGGAGCGGCGGTGGGTTACTTTGTCAGCATTCCCCAGCGCGCGATCGCGACAATTATGGCTTTTGGCGCTGGTGTGCTAATTTCAGCGCTATCCTTTGAACTGATGGATAAAGCTTACAAGCGCGGCGGTTTCGACTCTACAGCGATCGGCTTTTTGGGTGGCGCTGCTGTCTACACAGCCGCCAATTGGTTTTTGAGTCAACAGGGAGCAAAACACCGCAAGCGATCGGGATCTTTGCACCCAGCTAAAAAAGAGTCAGGCGATGGCGGATTAGCCATCGCCCTCGGCGCGCTGTTAGACGGGATACCGGAGTCGATCGTCATTGGTGTCAGCATGATTTCTGGAGGCGCTGTCAGTTGGGTGACAGTAGCGGCAATTTTCCTCTCCAACATTCCCGAAGGGCTCTCTAGCGCCGCCGGCATGAAAAAAGCAGGGAGATCGATCGGTTACGTTTTTGGAGTTTGGGGCGCGATCGCAGTTATTTCCGGTATCGCAGCATTGTTAGGATATACGCTTTTCAGTGGCTTTTCTGCGGAAGTAATAGCCGCTACTACCGCCGTAGCAGCAGGGGGTATTTTAGCAATGATCTCAGATACTATGATTCCCGAAGCATTTGAGGAAACTCACGATTTTGCCGGACTAATTACTGTCTGCGGTTTTTTAGCTGCTTTTGTACTCAGTAAGTTAGCAGAAAGATAATTGATAATTAGCGATCGGTCATCACTAAAGTAATGTAGAATTGCTGACAGTTATAGTTTATTGATATAGACCTAGACTAATTTGATATGTTGCCAAGCTGTATCGAACCACAAAAAAGCTTATAATTAACATTAAAGGTCGCAGCCTGTCAAGAGGTGTTGGAAAATTTATGTGTGTCAACTTAGGGGATATCCTGCACGAAAGCTACCAAATTATCGCTTTGTTGGGACAGGGAGGGTTTGCTAGAACCTACACGGCTGCACAAATAAAAAAACCCAATAATCCTCTGTGCGTTGTTAAGGAAATTCCTTTTCCCTCATCGAACGATCCGCGCGTCTTGGAAATGGCAAGGGGGCGATTTGAAAGGGAAGCCAGCGCTTTGTACCATCTCGGCAATCACTCGTGCATTCCCGAATTATTCGATAGCTTTGAAGAAAACAACCATTTTTATTTAGTGCAAGAATACGTTGAAGGACATCTGCTCAGTCAAGAACTCGCTGCGGGCGATCGGTGGAATGAGCAACAAACTGTTGCTTTGTTGCGGGAAGTTCTGGAAATATTAAACTCTGTTCACCAAGCAAACATTATTCACCGCGATATTACACCTGCTAACTTAATTCGGCGCACAATAGATCGTAAAATTGTTCTTATTGATTTTGGAGCTGTCAAAGAAATCAGCACTTTCACCTCTAACAGTACAGGTGAAATATTGAGATCGCAGGCGATCGGTACTCGCGGTTATATGCCTGCCGAACAATACGATACGCGGTCG
>JARCMA010000510.1 GCA_030248405.1 Microcoleus sp. MP8IB2.171 | reverse complement strand
TAAAAAAGGGGGGGACAAGAATGCCCTCAAAGTCCCCCTTCTTAAGGGGGATTTAGGGGGATCTCCGGGGCATAAATATGTTAAGTGAACCGTATTGGGAGCTGGCGGGCAAATAATTGGATGCAAGGCTTACCAATTTAGCGACCTCATCCCATCTAGGAACTTGTAAAGTTTGAATACATTTTGATACAATTCAGACCATTAAAACATTCATATCAAGACAATTTCAAAGATGCAGTGCTACAATTTTAGAGCGAGAACACAGAGCATTTATCTAATTCATTCATCTAATTTTTGTGAGGCATAAAGGTATGGCTCGCTTACTTACTTTAACCAAAATAGGAGCAGAATCATGAGTGAGAAAATTGATAACTTCACCAGCAACCTGAGAGATACATTAAACGACATCGATAGTCGTATGTCATCAGTTAAGGCAACTATTGAGTCTGCCTCGGAAGAAACCCAAGAAACGATTAAATCCAAACTGAGTGCTGTTAAAGCAAATTTGGAAGCTAAGCAACACGAATTTGTTGCCTACAGGACAAAACTTCAAGATCTGGGGTTAGAAAAGCAAGCTGAGGTCAAGTCGAAGGTTGAGGGATGGAAAACGAAACGGGAAACTGAACACCTCAATCACCGAGCCGATCGCGCTGAAAACTATGCTGCTAGTGGAATCGCCGTTGCTATGGCAGCGATCGATGAAGCGGAAGAGGCAATTTTAGAAGCGATCGCAGCCAGATTAGATGCAGATAACGCAGATAAAGCAGTAACAGCTTCATCAGCCCATTAAGCGTTCAGAATTCCGGAACCCATATTGCGGAATTCTGGTTTTGTAACGTTCAAGGATTCTAATTGGTTAATGTCGATCGTGCTGGCTCATCAACCGCACTTCATCAACCAACCCGCAGATATCCAAGTGTTTTGGGGATAAGTCGATTAAAGTGCAAGTTGATGCGGCGGTTAAAGCATTTCGCTAACTATTTAGGAGGCATCCATGTCTGAGTCAATGAACCAACAAATCCTGCTCAAAAGTTATCCGACTGGAGAACCAAAAGAAAGTGATTTTGCCTTAGTTGAAACAGCAATTCCAGAACCGAGAGAGGGAGAAATACTCAACCGCACCATTTACTTATCCCTTGATCCGTATATGCGAGGGCGAATGAGCGATCGCGCCTCCTACACAACTCCGGCAAAGTTAGGCGAAGTCATGGTGGGGAGCACTGTCAGCCAAGTAGTGAAATCAAACAACCCCCAATTTTCAGCAGGAGACTTCGTGCTGGGATATGGCGGTTGGCAAGATTATGCGATCGCCCAAGGCGAAACCTTGACAAAACTCGACCCCAATCAAGTACCAATTTCTTACGCATTAGGCATTACCGGAATGCCTGGAATGACAGCCTATTTTGCACTGCTAGATATTGGCAAACCCAAAGCCGGCGAAACAATGGTGGTTTCTGCTGGTTCTGGCGCAGTTGGTGCAGTTGTCGGTCAAATTGCCAAAATCAAGGATTGTCGGGCAGTAGGCATCGTTGGCAGTGATGAAAAATGCGATTACGTTGTGAATCAATTAGGATTTGATGCCTGCATTAACCGCAAAACTCAAAACCTAAATTCAGCATTAAAAGCTGCTTGCCCAAATGGAATTGATATCTACGTCGATCATACGGCTGGCCCAATTCTAGAAGCAGTTTTGCAAAACATTAATCTGGGAGCCAGAATTCCTTTAGTAGGCTTAATCTCCCAGTACAATGCCGAAACTCCACCTCCCGGCCCGAATCTGATGCCGCTACTGGTTAAACGTGCGCTGATTAAAGGGTTTCTGGTTGGCGATTACCAGCAGCGTCATGCAGAGTTTATGAATGATATGTCTCAGTGGTTGCAGGCAGGCAAACTGAAGTACAAAGAAGACATTATACAAGGGCTGGAAAATGCACCCCGCGCCTTTATTGGTTTACTGCAAGGGGAAAACTTTGGCAAGTTAATCGTTCAGGTTGGTGACGATCCAACAAAGAAATAAAACATCAATATACTGGAGGCAAGCATAGCTCATGAAGTATAGAATTATTTTTCTGGGATTGTCACTCTTTCTATACGGAATAGCACTTACCTTGCCTTGTCTACTTTTTAATATAGTTCCTAGAGAACTATCAATAGATCACCTAAAAGGTTATGGGAGTTTTCATGAAATGAAGGGGCTTGAAGTTACTGCTTGGGGAATATTAGGATTGCTGTTCCTGCAAATTCCAGCCTTGGGTTGGTTAGCTAATCCCGCTTATTGGCTATCTTGTATATTTTTTGTTCGACAGCAATATAAGTTCTCAGCAATTACTTCCTTAACTGCGATCGCTATAGGCTTTGGCGGAACACTATCAGCATTTTGGTTTAATTTACCTAATGGTAGTAATCCTTTGTCTGCATTGGCATTGCACAAGCTGTTAGCTGGTTTCTGGGTATGGCTTGGTGCCCCTGGCTTGCTAGGTTTGATTTCCGTATTTTACCTAGTGAAAATGACCAGATATCCAGAAAACTCAACTTGATTTTCAGTATCAGGTACTTATGAAATATTTCACAATAGTGCTGTAGATAGGGCAGTTGAGATAGGGTAGTTGGGGAGACATTGGGATCGCGCTTTATCATCATCCGCTGTATTTTGCATTTGAAAGGTATTCAACATTAAATCTTTTTATCATATCTGGAGCAAAAGTGGTGGTTAGTAAGGTATTTGAAACAACGACTATCGAACAAAACAAGATTCTTTATACGTGTTTTCCTAGTACTGAGCATTATATGTCTCTCTCCAGTACCGAGAATTCCAACTCGCAAAAAGATTCGGGCAAGGCAAAAGCTCTAGCTGAGGCACTAGCTAAAGACATTAAACTTATTTACCCTATTGGTGAACCGCTATCCCAATCCTTTAAAGAAGCCGAGTGGATACTGACTTCAGATGGCATCTTAGCCGTTCAACTCGATTTATCAAAGACCAATCTACTGGGAAAAATCATACTTGTTGGGACTTTGGGAACCCAGAATGACACTACACAAGTACATATAGCTGGCACAGGATCACACGGGATCAAAATTACAATAGACGGACTTCTACAGCCTAGTAACAGTGGGTTTCGCATTGATGGAATCTTCACTGCAACGGTGCGTGATGCTCAACACGTTGAACAAATAACTCTACACCTAAGAGAAAAGCTCGACTCTTCTGCATCTGAATGGGGTAACTCAATTATCGACAAAGCAAGTGAAACATTAGCTTTAAAGCAGTCTACACATGAGGAAGACCACCTATTAAGCGAACCTACAGAATGGATCGGTGGAGTACCTGTCACCACCATCTTTGAGGTAACTCTAATAGTGAAGCTAGATGATGTGAAGCTTGAACCGATGAAAGGACAACTTATTTTAAGCAAAGTAGAGGAGTTAGCTGAACCAACTGTTGGTATTTTACTTACGACTGAAGGTTCAGTCGTACCTGGTTGGAGTGTATGGAAAACGATTCAATCTACACTAGAATCCAGCAAAACTGAAGACCCTAGCATTAAAGTTACGACCAATGATGGACATATGCGGGTCGTGATAAATTCGCCCCTGACCTTTGGAGAAATAATTTGGTATGCCCTAAACCCAGAACATCCTGACGAGAACATATTGGTTTTAGTTGAAGAAGGCGTGATCGACATCCAACTAAAAGATGACGGTAAAAATGTTTCAGGAACTATTAATGCTCAAGGCAAAGTACTGGCGGGTTACAGACCAGTAAGTACATTCACTGCAGAATTATCTGGAAAGCAACAAGGAAAAGACTTATTTGAAAGTGTTGAGAGTTATGTTGGAGCGCGTCCTTTCGATGGTCGTTGGCATGATCCAAAAATTGGAGAACTGAGTCTACATCAGCAAAGCAATAAGGTCAGCGGCAAATTTTTTGGCGATGATATTGAAGAAGGAATCGTGACTGATTCGGTTCTTAATCTGCGCTGGAAAACACCAATGGGTGAGCCACGCAAAGGATTTCTATCTCCGGCAAGTGATGGGCTTCTGGTTGGCATGACTTGGAGTAAGAATAAAAGTCTTTCTTTTGAGCCGATAGTTGCTGTTCAAGTGCCGCTAACTGACAAATTAAATAGTAAAGCTAGTGGAGTCGTTGCTATCACAAATGATGAGCAGGCAAGACACCTCAAGCTTCTCGGGTATGATTTATCTTCTGTCGGCAAGCATCGGGAATCCGCTAAAATTTTATTGCAGGTAGTTGAGTATTACCATGCTCGTGAAGCATCTTCAAAAGATGATCCGGTTGCCTACCAAAAATTAAAAAATGATTTACTCAATCAGGCACTGCCATTGAATAGTCTGATCAGTTCTGCTTTCGAGGCAGGTGACTATCCAACGCTTGTCAGGGCAATAAGCATGAGCCTGCACGTTCAGAACGAACTGCAAAGAAGTAAAGACGAATCAAGAAGTTTTCATGAGCAACTAGAAAAGTACAGGGCTGTTCTGAATGGCTGGGCGGAAGATATGGACAATCTAAAAGCTGCATTCGACCGAGCACTTGTGTGTCTTTCAGCCTCAGGGGTTGGTATTGGCTTTGAGGAAGAATCTAATACGTGCGGCATCAAAATTTCCATAGTGCGTTCAAATATGCCAGCTAGCCAAGCTGGTGTTGCTGTTGGCGATTTAATAATAGCAATTGATGGTATTTCGGTTATGGGCATAAATCCTGAGCAAGCGAGTATATTGCTTCAAGGGAATGTTGGCTCTTCAGTTTTGATCAGGATATTAAAAGATGGGCACGAGCGCGAGTTGAGACTGATACGAACACCTCTATTTAGTATGAGTTCTGAACAGCGTGAGGAACTTTCCAAATGTATAAGTTCTATCCGTGACGTTATTGCCGACGCTTACAATTACTACTGTGCCGAAGTTGACAAGTTGGCTCAGTTATTAAAGGAAACAGTGGACACATCAGTTTCCTTCAATAAATTTATTGCCAGCATAGAAGAACATCAAGAATTTATTGAAAGTCAACGTTCCACCATTATCGAGCTCTCTGAACAGTGTCTATCTGAGTCGCCCATTGCTCTTAGTTTATTCCGACGGTTTGTTTCACTTGAAAACATAAAAGGAGATAGAAAACTAGACAAAGAAAATACTGCATACATGCTGCAATTCGATATGGAGGAAGAAGAATTCCAAAAAGATCCTGATGTTTCAGACATGGAAAAAAGTCTACTTAAGCTTTTAATGCATATGGTCGCACAAGCTGACACCATACAAGTTGATATCATGAGAGACAGCCCATGTAGTAGATTTAATTTTGTCAAACATGTTGTGGAGTTTTCCTCTCAATCACCAGATACAGTTGAGACTGCCAGCACTTTCGCTGGACTAGCCAGTAGACTTGATAATTGGCGTTCCAGAATGATAACCGATGCCGCAAAGATTCAATCATTGGATTTTGGGCAAGATTTTTATGAGAAATATGTGCAAGTTCTCATTGAGATGAAATTACCAGAACAGGCGTTACAAGCATCCGAATCAGCACGAGCACGAGCTTTTACCGACATGTTGGCTTCGTCACATGCAGCAATTACTTCTCCTATTAGTTCTTCGTCAACAGAGCAAACAGACAAAGAGTCGCTAGCGAGTTTATCTTCAACACAGACGCTTACACTTGATCAAATTCGTCAACTTATTCGTGATACTGGCATTACTATAGTGGAATATTTCGTCCTGGAAAACAGCTTATTAACGTGGATCATTACACCACCTAAGCCCGATTCTAAGGATGTAGATATACACTTTCATCAAATTCAAGTTAGCCGACAGAACCTTAAAGATAAAGTTGCAAATCTTGTCAAAACGCTAAAGCCACCACCAAAGTCGTCAACACAAGAATACATAAACACTAATGAAAAGGAAATGATAAATGAGTTAGAAAGCCTTTACGATATTTTAATCGCTCCTGTGGAGAATCTGCTTCCTGAAAATCCAGATCAAGTTGTGACCATTGTTCCGCATGATTGCCTGTTTGAAATTCCGTTTTCAGCACTGGTTCGTTCAATTAATAAGGACAATAAAATTGATCATTATCTGCTGGAGGATCACACTCTAACCTATGCTCCATCGTTGGCTGTTTTAGATTTATCACGCCAAGTGAAGAGAAAGCTTGCGATCTCTCCGAGCTTATTGGCAGTTGTACAACCGACCTTAGATGAGACTTTTGACCCTTTATCTTTCACGGTCGGAGAAATTAGTAACGCCATTATTAATTTCTATAATCCAGAATTGACTTCAGTTCTTAGCAATCTGGAAGCAACTCAGGCAAAGGTTCTTGCCGAAGCTCAGTCACGCGATGTCGTAATATTTTATACACATGCTAAAGCGATTAACGAAGCCCCGCTACAGTCCTATATAGCATTAGCAGACGGAGGCTTGACTGCGGAAACTATTAGCAATCAACATTTAAACTCAAGACTTGTAATCCTTGCCGCTTGCCAAACTGGGTTAGGTAGGGTGACAGGAGATGGTGTTCAGGGACTTGCACGGATGTTCATGGTGGCTGGTGCTGAGACTGTTATGGTCAGCTTGTGGAGTGTTCCCCCAGAGGCTACGCTTCAATTAATGTATGAATTCCACCGAGCTTGGAGAAATGAAGGTCATAGCATTGCCGCATCTTTGCGGCAGGCACAAATCCAGCTTCTCGAAATCTACCCTAATGTGCCGATGTGGGCTGGCTTTATTATTATCGGAGACGAGTAATGAGAAATTTACACAACTCAGCTTGCGGCAATAATCGTATATATATCAATAGGAATGGGTGTAACTATGACGGAACAAAATTTTTCAATTGAAGCAGATTCACTGGTACTTGAACCTGAAGATTTGGTTTCTGGTGACCTCTTAACAACTCTCGATATCGTGAGTGAACAGGGCACATTGGGAGATGAGGCAGGTAAATTCAGAGTGGTTGATGGCAGAGTAAGCATAGGTCACTCTCTCGTCTACAAGTTGCCAAAACCGAAACCAAGTCCTCTTGGACAACGTGGTGAAAATTTTTATCTTGTCGTATTTCGCTTCACATTACACCCCCCAGAAAGCAAGCGTCGTTATCAGAATATGAAGCTAACAATAAAGCTTTTGAATCCTAATGCTTTAGCCTTCAAGCTCATGCCAACCCGTGTAACGACAGAAGAGGACGTAAACCAGAGTTTCGATATTGGTTTTTCAGTCACACCTTCTGCAAGTCCGAAAACATCAATCGGTGCTAACGTTAAGCGGACAGTCACCTTCAAAAAATTGTCACCGATTATTGAGGCTTGCGGTGATGGTGAATCTGACTTCTACTGGCTTTTTTCCAAGCCACATGGCATGGAGACGGTCGAGCATGGTTCGCGTAGGGTTGCGGCTGTGATACGGGTTCCCGATGAAGTGCATTCATTGAGTGCAACAATTCAATGGAAAGTAAGCCTAGATCGTAGCTTTATTGGCGGTTGGCGGAATGTTCCAGTTTCTGTAGAGCCTATAACTGTGAACCTACCACTTATTTAAACATAGGCGTTTGCGGGCGAATGGGAAAGGTTGATTGATTGCAGTGCGATCGCTATAGGCTTTGGCGGAACACTATCAGCATTTTGGTTTAATTTACCTAATGGTAGTAATCCTTTCTCTGTATTGGCATTGCACAAACTGTTAGCTGGTTTCTGGGTATGGCTTGGTGCCCCTGGCTTGCTAGGTTTAATTTCCGTATTTTACCTAGTAAAAATGACCAGATATCCAGAAAATTTAACTTGATTTTCAGTTAAATTCTTTCAGGCTTACGGGGTTCGTGTAAACAAACCGAATACTTCTTTTGTAGCAAAACTTTGTAAAAATGGTATGAGGTGCGTCGCTGTGAGATTGTCACTCGAATCTAGGGATTTTATCTTAGCGACGCACCCTACGACTACTGTTGTATGAGTTTTGAGAAGTGGCATTAAATCTCAATGCAGAATAGCTGACATCAAAATCTAATTTAGGAATTTAAAATCATGGCAAAAGTTGTTGGAATTGATTTAGGTACGACTAACTCTTGTATTGCAGTTATCGAAGGTGGAAAACCGATCGTGATTGCTAATGCAGAAGGACAACGCATCACGCCCTCTGTAGTTGCGTATACCAAAACGGGCGATCGCCTAGTTGGTCAAATTGCCCGCAGACAGGCGGTAATGAATACAGACAATACCTTCTACTCAGTGAAACGATTTATCGGACGCAAATACGATGAGATCACTCACGAAGCGAGCGAAGTTGCTTACAAAGTCATCCGCGATAATAATGGAAATGTCAAGCTCGATTGTCCGGCGCTAAAAAAACAGTTCGCGCCTGAAGAAATTGCTGCTCAAGTCTTGCAAAAACTTACGGATGATGCTAGCAAATACTTGGGAGAACGGGTGACGCAAGCAGTAATCACCGTGCCTGCTTACTTCAATGATTCGCAACGTCAAGCAACCAAAGATGCAGGCAAAATTGCCGGGTTAGAGGTACTCCGCATTATTAATGAACCGACGGCAGCAGCGCTTGCCTATGGTTTGAACAAAAAGGGCAATGAAACAATTCTAGTGTTCGACTTAGGGGGCGGTACCTTCGATGTTTCGATTCTAGAAGTGGGAGAAGGTGTGTTTGAAGTCAAATCTACCAGTGGGGATACTCACTTAGGCGGCGATGATTTCGATAAAAAGATTGTCGATCGCATTGCTGACGAATTTCAGCGTAACGAAGGCGTTGATTTACGCAAGGATAAGCAAGCCCTCCAACGATTAACCGAAGCCGCAGAAAAAGCCAAAATTGAACTTTCTAATGCGACTCAAACGACGATTAATCTGCCCTTCATTACGGCAACGCAGGAGGGGCCAAAGCACCTCGATATCACCTTGACAAGGGCAGATTTTGATAAACTGTGTTCAGATTTGCTCGATCGCTGCCGTATCCCAGTTGAGCAAGCCTTGAAGGATGCCAATCTCAGCAGTGAAAATCTCGATGAAGTTGTGCTAGTCGGTGGTTCTACGCGAATTCCCGCCGTGCAGCAACTTGTCCGACGGATCACAAATAAAGATCCAAATCAGGGCGTTAACCCCGATGAAGTGGTGGCTATAGGGGCAGCAATTCAAGCCGGGGTGCTGGCTGGAGAAGTAAAAGATGTTCTGCTGCTCGATGTCACACCGCTTTCTTTGGGCGTAGAAACGATGGGCGGGGTAATGACGAAAATTATTCCCCGCAATACCACAATTCCTGTCAAGAAATCGGAGACTTTTTCGACG
>JARCMA010000509.1 GCA_030248405.1 Microcoleus sp. MP8IB2.171 | reverse complement strand
TCATTCAATCGAAACCTTCGGCACCGTAGACGGCCCCGGAATCCGGTTTATCGTCTTCACCCAAGGCTGTCCCCTACGCTGTCTGTACTGTCACAATCCAGACTGCCGCAATTCCCACGATGGTACAGAAGTAACCGTCGATTCTTTAATCGAGCAAATTCAAAAATGTAAATCCTACCTGCGGAAAGGAGGCGTTACCGTCAGCGGCGGCGAACCGCTGATGCAGCCGGATTTTGTCAGAGAAATTTTTACCCGCTGTCATGAAATAGGCTTGCATACAGCCCTGGATACATCAGGATTCTGTCTTTTAGAAGTTGCTAAACCCGTGCTGGAAATGACCGACTTGGTTTTATTAGACATCAAATCCTACATTCCCGAACTGTATTACCAAGTCACCAATGTTTCCATCGAACCCACTTTAGCAATGGCAAAATATCTCAGCGAAATTGGTAAGCCGACATGGATTCGATTTGTCCTAGTTCCCGATCTCACAGATGCCATCGAAAACATCGAAAAACTAGCGGATTTTATTGCCAATCTGACCAATGTGGAAAAAGTCGAAGTATTACCATTTCATAAAATGGGAGAATACAAATGGGAACAATTAAAACTCGACTACGCTCTCAAAGATACACCCGCAGCTTCACCGGAACTCGTGCAGCAAACTGTTGATATTTTTCGCAGTCACGGCGTAAACGCGATCGGAGCTAGCGGTATATAATCAAAAGACAAGATTGCCAAACTCATTAACAATCTTGAAATACATCTGCGTTAATCTGTGTTAATCCGCCTCAATCTGCGGTTCCCTATATCTCAAAAAAAATCTGCAACAATCCCACAAAAAACTTCAGGAAAAACCCCATGAAAGTTACCAATTTAGATGAATTAGAAGTCCTAATTCAAAAAGTAAAAGCAGCCCAAGCTGAATTTGCCACCTACACTCAAGAACAAGTCGATCGCATTTTCAAACAAGCAGCATTAGCCGCCAACGCCGCCCGCATTCCCCTAGCCAAAGCAGCAGTCAAAGAATCGGGAATGGGAGTCATCGAAGATAAGGCAATTAAAAATCATTTTGCCTCAGAAATGATTTACAACAAATACAAAAACGACAAGACTTGTGGTATCATCGAGTCCGATCGCCATTTTGGATACGAACGCATTGCCGAACCCGTGGGACTGCTGGCGGGAATCGTCCCAGTAACTAACCCAACTTCCACCACCATCTTTAAATCTTTAATCTCCCTAAAAACTCGAAACGGCATCATATTTTCCCCCCATCCCCGCACCAAATCCTGCACCGCTGCGGCTGCAAAAATCGTCCTTGATGCTGCTGTAGCAGCCGGAGCACCACCCGATATCATTGGCTGGATTGACGAGCCAACAGTGCCGCTTTCCCAAGCTTTGATGCAGCACCCCGATATCAAATTAATCTTGGCAACCGGCGGGCCGGGAATGGTAAAAGCTGCCTACTCTTCGGGACACGCCTCCCTCGGTGTGGGCGCGGGAAATACCCCCGCCATCATCGATGAAACCGCCCATATCCAAATGGCTGTTAGCTCAATTTTAGTCAGCAAAACTTTCGATAACGGCACGATTTGTGCTTCGGAACAATCGGTGATTGTTGTCGATGCGGTGTACGATGCTGTGCAACTAGAATTTATCAAGCGCGGTGCTTATTTCCTCAATGCCGAAGAACGGGAAAAAGTGCGGAAGGTAATCTTAAATGATGGTCGGTTGAATGCTGAAATTGTCGGACAATCGGTGCAAAAGGTGGCAGAAATTGCTGGTTTTTCAGTGCCGTTAAACACCAGGGTTTTGATTGGGGAAGTTGAGACAATTGATAAATCAGAACCCTTTGCTTATGAAAAACTTTCGCCGATTCTGGCGATGTACCGCGCCAAGGACTTTAATGAAGCAGTGGACAAAGCCGAAGCGCTGGTTTTGTTTGGCGGGCACGGACATACTTCTGTACTCTACACCGCTCCGCACAATAAGAACAACATTCGTTATTTTGAACACAAACTAGAGACTTCGCGGGTGTTGATTAATACTCCTTCTTCTCAAGGTGCGATCGGCGATTTGTACAACTTCCGCCTCGATCCCTCCCTTACCCTCGGTTGCGGTAGCTGGGGCGATAATTCGATTTCTGTCAACGTGACACCCCATCACCTGCTCAATATCAAAACTGTAGCAGAACGGCGCGAAAATATGCTCTGGTTCCGCATTCCTCCCAAGATTTATTTTAAGTCTGGTTGTATTCCTGTAGCTTTGAGGGATCTTGCAGGTAAGAAACGTGCTTTGATCGTGACAGATAAACCTTTGTTTGAATTGGGATTGATTAAGGAAGTTACAGATAGTTTGGAAGAAATCGGCATCGCTCACTATACATTTTACGATGTGGAACCCGATCCTTCCCTTGCTACTGTTCGCAAAGGTTTAGAAATTTGTAATAGTTTCCATCCCGATGTAATTATTGCCTTTGGTGGTGGTTCGCCGATGGATGCTGCTAAGGTAATGTGGTTGATGTATGAGCATCCAGAAATTGAGTTTGAAGGATTGGCGATGCGGTTTATGGATATTCGCAAGCGCGTATACGAACTGCCGCCTTTGGGCTCGAAGGCACTTATGGTGGCAATTCCGACTACTTCGGGAACGGGTTCTGAAGTTACGCCTTTTGCGGTTGTTACCGATGAGAAATCGGGGATTAAGTATCCGCTGGCTGATTATGCTCTGACTCCGAGTATGGCGATTGTCGATCCAGAAATTACGCTGAATATGCCCCGGAAACTGACTGCTTACGGCGGCGTTGATGCGCTTACTCACGCTTTAGAAGCTTATGTTTCTGTGTTGGCTTCTGAGTATACAAATGGTTTGGCTTTAGAAGCGATTCGTTTGCTGTTTAAATATCTGCCTAGCGCTTACAAAAATGGTGCTAACGATCCGAAAGCCCGGGAGAAAGTACATTATGCTGCTACGATCGCCGGGATGGCATTTGCGAACGCTTTTCTGGGGGTTTGTCACTCAATGGCTCACCAATTAGGTGCAACTTGTCATGTCCCTCACGGTTTAGCCAACGCGCTGATGATTTCCCACGTAATTCGCTATAATGCAACGGATGTTCCTTTCAAGCAAGCGATTTTTTCTCAGAATAAGTATCCTAACAGCAAGTGGCGTTATTCGCGAATTGCGGATTATCTGAATTTGGGCGGCGAGACGGAAGATGAGAAAGTTGAGAAGTTGATCGCAGCGGTGGAAGATTTGAAGCGTGAGGTAGATATTCCTAGCACGATTCAGGAGGCGATCGCCAGTCAGGGAATGAGCGATGATTTCTTTTTTGCTCGCGTTGAGGAAATGGCCGATCGCGCTTTTGACGATCAATGCACCGGGGCGAATCCCCGCTATCCGCTGATTGAAGATTTAAAGCAACTTCTGCTGCAAGCATACTCTGACACCAACACTTCTGGAGTCGATCGAGAGTTAACTGTGGTTGGATAAGCTGTACTGCATCTAACGATCGATCAGAAACCGGGTTTTTCAACCAAAATCGTGGGTAGAAACCCTCAATTTCCTGAAAACCCGGTTTCTTTGTCCTCAAATCTAAAAATCTAAAAATCGCCCTCGAAAATCGCCCAAGTCGATCTATTTGCAATGGGCGGTTTAAAAGTTCAGAAATTGTGATATAGTTGAAAAGGTAACTATTTTAAGAATTTTGTAGTTTTAGTGGCTGTTCGCGCGATGACCTCTTCACCAACCATAGCACCCGTTCGATCGAGTCAAGTTACCCGCAAGTCTTATCCTAACTATCGGGTAATAGTCCTCAACGACGATTTCAATACATTTCAGCACGTAGTGGAATGTTTGACGAAATACATTCCAGGGATGACGAGCGATCAAGCTTGGAACCTCGCCAACCAAATCCACAACGAAGGCCAGGCCACCGTCTGGGTAGGGCCGCAAGAACAAGCAGAACTTTATCATATGCAATTGAGCCGTGCTGGACTGACAATGGCTCCGCTAGAGTCTACTTAAAAGTCTGTAGAAGCCCGAAAGTTTGACTTTTTGTGGCTAATTAATCTTAAAGCAATACGATATTCGCTGAAACTAGACTCGATATGCATAAATATTCGATCTGTTAACCGCAGATTTCCAGCGGATGGACACAGATAGACGCAGATAATTCAATGCAGTCTGCGATTGAATGTCATTGCTCGTCTAAACTATGGCATACGGGGATTAAGAGGCGATCGCAATTTTGCCAACCATCCCCGCCTCAGTATGTCCCGCTACGGTACAGCGAAGGTTGTAGCTTCCCGATTTCACCGGCACGAAAACCCATTCGGCTACAGCACCAGGTTTAAGTTCTAATTCGTGAATACTTCCTTTAATTTCCACGTTACCAGCTTCAACTTTTTGAGTCCAACTCGCATCTGCAAAATTTTTGGCAGTGAAATAATGTTTCTCCTGACTGGGATTTTTCAGCACTAATTTATAGCGCTTGCCAGATTCAAATTCTAGCTGATTGGGAAAAAATTTGAGTGCTCCAGTTTCGTTACCCAAGCTAACATTAATTTCGGTGACAGGTTGGCGAGATAAATCGCCAGCATTGGCAATTGTCGCAGGTATTAAGATTGCGCCTAAGCAGAGAATTAGCCCTAAAATTAGCTTTAAGGTTTGTGGGAACCGCTGGCTGTGGTTAAATTGCACTAATAGCGAACAAAATGATTTGAACATGAGATTAATTACTGTTGAATGTTGAAGGTTGATTATTGTCAATTCCGGTTGTATGGGAATGATTTAACCACAGAGGGCGCAGAGAACGCAGAGGAGGAGAAGAGGGAGATGAGTGATTCTGATACAACCGGATTTGAGATAATTGTAGAATCCAAAATCTAAAATTGCTTGGTTTGCCAAACTTCATCCCAAGGCCCGCCGCCAACTTCCAAACCAGATAAAGAACTTTGAGCCTCTAAAATAATTTTATAACGCTGCTTGCCATTGCGATCGACATTTCCCCCCAAAAACTCTCGCAGTTGCAAGCGCAATTCGCCGTGCGTCGTATCCCGGCAGCAAAAAGCCATACCTTTTTCTGTGGGAGTTCGCACATAGATACCGGGAGAACTTGCAGTACCAATTAACTCAACTTCAAACTGACTGTTTCTCGCCTGCATTTTCCAGCTTCCCCAAGGTTCAATATTCCAAGTAACTTGAGAATTCCAAGGCACAAATTCGTAAAATTTGCCTCGGTAATGCAGACAAATCATTGCCACCGATTCCATCCACCACAGCACGCCCCGCTTACCGCCGCCAGCAGTCACAGCTAAGTCGCTTTCGCCTTGAAAACAATTGCAATTAATCCAAAACCACTTTTGCGGAAAAGCACCGCCCCAGTTTTTTTCGCTGTAAGCGGGAGCATCTGTAAATTCGTAGCGTTCGCCGTTCCAATCTATCCAGCCCGTGGCTAAACCGTGAGCCATTAAAATTTGCCATCCAGGCTCAAATACGGGTAAAAAAGATAGCATTCCCGCTGTAGATTTCTGGAGTTCCTGAGAGTTTCCCCAGCCGTAAACTGGTTTAATTTCGTACTGCCAAAAACAGTGGCCGCCACTTCCGGGGTCGTGCAGATAACCTTGATTTAAAGTAGCAGTAGCTTGATAGCCTTCTTCGACGCGGCTGTCGAATACTTGCGGCTCTAAATATTCTGGTTTAATCTGTAAATCAGTTTTTCCCCAATGTCCGAAACCCAAGCTTTCTCGGTGCGCCCAAAACTTTTCTACATCGGGGAAGGTGCGGCACAAATAGCTATCTTTGGGGCCGAGAATTTGGGCTGCACCGCCGCTGTATGGTTGACCGCCTCTGGGGTCTTCGATGGAATACATGAAGGCAAAGGATTGTCCGTGAATTGGTAGTGTTATTCGATAGTACCAGCCTTCAAAAAAGCGCCGGGAACTGCTGTCCCAGTGGTAGCCACTGTGGGGAGTTTCAATAGTTTTGAGTTTTGAGTGTGTATTTGACATAAAATTACCAATAGCAGAAAGAAGAGTCATTGGTCATTGGTCATTAGAAGACCGGGCGGTTTCAACCGCCGTCTTATCGATTACCGATTACCGATTACCAGTTGAGTAGGTGGGTACAAATAAACATTAGATGGGGAGGGCGGGTTTTGCCTGCATAAACTGGCTTATTTCAGAGATTTTTAGCTAAACCCGCCCCTTGTATCTTGAAAGAGACAAGCTATCAAACCGCAGACCGCAGGCTGTCGAACCGCAGACACGGTTGTAATCGAACCGCAGACACTGTTGTAATTGAATCGTAACACGAGTAAAGATAAAGAAACCATTAAAGTTTCTTCCTTAAGGTACACGTGACAGTACAAAGTGTTGTGATCGGACATCAGAAATAGGTGAAGTTGGCTCGCCCCTTAGACTATTACAAGTCTGTTGTGTAGATAAGGGACTCGCGGAAAAATAAAATACCAGTTAAAATGGGATAATCGTGATATCCCATTTTGGTAAAGTTTCAGAACGTTGCCATTCTGATAAATACTGTTTTAACTCATGAGGTAAGACTTTTACTCCTTTCTCATAAGTTGTCTCAATTAAGTGTACAATGGGCTTAATTCCTTTCCATGTCATG
>JARCMA010000508.1 GCA_030248405.1 Microcoleus sp. MP8IB2.171 | reverse complement strand
TTTGGCATACTAAGTAAGGAAGAGCCCTAATAACATCGCTCTACTTTCTTTTAAATGCTTTTTCCAAGGGAGAATGTGATTGCCAATAGCATCTAAAACTTTAGCTTTGACTTCCCGAGCATTAAAGCGTTCTACTAACTTTAATGCCAATTGGGAAAAATGATAACCCAACTCAATATCTAAAACACTCGCACACAGTACAATGCCATATGTCGCATAAGCAAAAGCCGACAAAATAGAATTTCCATATTCGATCGATAAATTGACATTAGCTAAAGCAATTAATGTCATTAAATTGGGATTAGCTATAGAGGTAGCCCCCATTAGTCTTGATAAAATCAATAAAGCGGCCAGAGGTTCGGGCTGTGTCATCTCGGGCAAGTCAAGCAAGTCCTCTATTTTCCCGCCAGCCAAAAGAGATTTTGTTTCTTCAAATCCTTTTTCAACATCCCTCATGTCTGGGTTTTCTGGTAAATTTATCCCCAATAATTGTAGAAAATACAAACCGATTTTTATGCCTTCTTGAAAGTTGCTTTGAGACAGCGCTGTTTGAATTTTAAGAGCGTAAATCTTTGCTCCATCGACCGCAAATTTAGCATTTTCCAGCACCAGGGCAGCTAAACTTTCCATCCCATCGAAATCCCCTAAAAATAAGCTGCCTCTGCGGCTTCTTGATGCAATTGCAAGCTGACGTTGTATTGCGCCAGCCAACAGTTTTCTCCCAGCAAATTTATCCCTGTTTGCAGGTAGTTGAAAGCTGGCTGAAAAGCTACTGATGCCTTGGCTTTATTGCCAGCAATCAGATTGAACTCAGCCAGTTCATCTTTTTCGGATCGATCGCTAATTAATGAAGTGGCAAAATTCAGTTGATTAACAATGTCAAATATTTTGTCTTCTCGCTGTTCGGAAGGAGTATTTTGCAGCAGCATTTGCCCAATTTGTCTGTGGACGATCGGCTGATCTCGATCGGCAATTAGCGAATAAGCAGCTTGCTGAATTCTGTCATGAACAAATTTGTATTCTAGCGATTGGCTGCTGGGTAATTTTCCGGCAATTTCTAATTCCACATCTCCCATATTCCCCAGCAACACGACTAAATTTTCCGCAACTGCTGCATACAAATCATCCGCCGTTTCTCGCAGAGATTTTTGACTAATCGAAGCTAGGGTTTTGACATCAAATTGATTGCCAATGCAGGCTGCTATTTTTAAAGTTTCCTGCGTATTCTCCGGCAGTTGTTGAATTTTGCTCGACATCAATTCGACAACATTATCAGTGAATCCCCTTCCTTGAATTTCCCCTAAATCCCATTCCCATCTGGTAGCGGTAAATTCAAATTGTAACAACCCTTCGGTATAAAGTGCTTTGAGAAATTCATTCATAAAGAAAGGATTGCCACCAGTTTTCAACAGCACTAACTCAGCAAGGGCTGTGACTCTTTCCTCGCGGCAATTCAGCGCGTCGGAAATCAATTGAGTGACGGTGGCTAAATCCAAAGGTGACAGAAAAATGCGATCGACACTGACTTTATTTTTGATAATTTCTTCAATTGTCAAGCTTAACGGATGAGCGGGAGAAACTTCGTTATCTCGATACGCGCCGATTAAAAACAAACCTGGTGTGGTACCGCTCATTAACAGTTCGATTAACTTGATAGAAGCGCCATCAGCCCACTGCAAATCGTCTATAAATACAGTCAGAGGATGTTCTGGTTTAATAAAGACTGTAATGAAATTCTGAAATACTAAATTAAAGCGATTTTGGCTCTCGCTCAGCCCAACCTCTGGGACTGCTGGTTGCTTGCCTACGATCAATTCTAGTTCAGGAATGATGTCAATGATGACTTGACCATTTATCCCTAAAGCTGTTAATAATTTTTGTCGCCACTCTTGAAGTTGTACTTCACTTTCAGCTAACAGTTGCTTGACTAATTCTCGCAGTGCGCTGACAACAGCACTGTAGGGAATATTGCGCTGGTACTGGTCGAATTTGCCGGAAATAAAATAGCCGCGCTTTTGAGTAATCGGTTTATAGAGTTCTTGCACGATCGCGCTTTTGCCAATTCCCGAATAACCCGCAATTAAAAACATTGCGCTTTGCTCGGAAGATCGATCGAAAGCAGTTAAAATAGTAGCAATTTCTCGCTCCCTGCCGTAAAGTTTTTGCGGTATTTGAAATTTATCGGAAATGTCTTGACAAGCTAACGGAAAAACTGATATTATATTATTGCCTAGCAATTGATTCAAGCATTCTTCTAAATCTGTTTTAATTCCCAAAGCACTTTGATAGCGCTCTTCAGCATTTTTCGCCATTAACTTCATCACAATATCAGAAATAATTTGCGGAATTTCTGGATTAACCTCAGATGGAGATAAAGGCTGTTTGGCGAGATGGCTGTGTACTAATTCCAGCACATCATCAGTGTCAAAAGGCAGTTGATGCGTCAGAAGTTCGTAAAAGGTAGCGCCCAGGGAATAAAAATCAGTGCGGTAATCGAGACTGCGGTTCATTCTGCCGGTTTGTTCCGGTGACATATAGGCGAGAGTTCCTTCTAAAATGTTGGGATTTTTTAGGGTATGATTTTCTCGCGTTAACTGTGTAGAAATGCCAAAGTCGATGATTTTTAGCTGGCGGGTATCTGGATTGAAAACGATGTTTGAGGGGTTGATGTCTTTGTGGATGATGTTGGCTGCGTGAATTTGTCCTAAACTTTCAGCGGTGGCGATCGCAATTCGTAACAATTCTTCTACAGTAAATTTTTGTTGCTGCATCCAAATTTTCAAAGATTCGCCGCCAAAATCCTCTAAAAACATCACGAGGGTGTTTTGATATTGCTGCAAATCGTAGGCTTTGATACACCCCGTCAGGTTCAAAGATTGCGTAATCTTATACTCTGTGCGGTAGCGGGCGAGTTCTTGGGGTGTGGGATAATTTTCTTTGAGGACTTTGAGGACGATCGCCCGATCGTGCGATCGACTAAATGCTCGATAAACCAGGGAATTCGCACTTTCGTAGATTTGACTTGTGACTTCAACGTCAGGAAGAGTCAGCATATTCACCCTGCGGTCAACTGTGCGTTGAACATAGCATAAATATGCCGATCGCACAATACGTGCATCAGCCGATTTTAGATTTTAGATTTTAGATTGGACTCCACAGCTTAGATTTGAGATTTGAGAAGCCAAGACAGGTTTCCCAGTCAAGACAACCTGTTCGATAATATCAGCGGCGCGGGTGGTTCCTCCCGATCGCGCGATCGCCTTTTGCATCTCGATCGCCCTTTTTCGATACGACTCTTGGGTTAGGACTTTCACAATTGCCGATCGGACTTTATCAACACTCAACTCCTTCAAAGAAACCACTTCACCAACACCTGTATAAGCAATCCGCGTCGCCACTCCAGGCTGGTCATTCGCCACAGGAATTGCCACCATCGGTACTCCATAGCTCAACGATTCCAAAGTCGTATTCATCCCAGCGTGAGTAATCGTCAGAGTCGCTTTTTGCAACAGTTCTAATTGAGGTGCATAGCCAACAACGATCGGATTTCCCGGCAATTGCGGCAAAGATTCTGGACTCGCGCCACCTCCCAGAGAAATTACCAATTGAGCGTCTAATCCTTCACAAGCAGAGGCGATGGTTTGAAAAACTTCTAATAATTGATTTTGAATGGTTCCCATTGAGGCATAAATTAAGGGTTGACCTGTTAATTTTTCAAATGGGAAAGGTACTGGTTTGCGCGTCGCTGGATTGTGATAAGGGCCGGTGAAATGGAAGTGTGGGGGTAATTTTTTCCTGGGAAACTCGAATTTAGGTGGTTGCTGGCTGAGTTGGGCCAGTTTAGAGTAAGCATCATTCGGGTGCGAGTGCAAAGGTAATTTCCACTTTCGGCGATACTCAGCGATGACTTCTTTAATTGGTTTGGTAAGCAAATTGAGTGACTGATAGCCGACTTGATTGCGTAAGCATCCTCCCCAATTTGAATTGTATTGCCAAAGGGTACAAATAGGAGGAATGTTAGCTTCTCGATGCAGCATCAACCCATTACATATTGTGATAAAAGGAAGGTTAATAAACTCTGAAACGGTTCCTCCTTCGAGTGAATATTGGTCTACAAGTAAAGCTTTTACATCGGCTTTTTTAATAATCTCTGGAGCCTCTCTGAAAATAACAGCCGAAGTTTTCACAACTGCATTGAAATTATATCGCAAGGCAGCCAGTCCGCTGAGTTCTCCCATTTTGGTAAGGTTTTCTGCGATCGCGCCGAGCGGAAATTCATTTTCAGCTAATGGCTGAAATTCTAATCCGCTGGCTAAAGTTCTGGCTTTAGCATCGGCGAAGCAAAATACAGTAACTTGATGGCCTCGCCGAAGCAGTTCGCTGCCCAAAGTTGTCATGGGGTTGAGGTGGCCGTCGGCTGCTGGACAGAGGATGCCGAAGTGGGTCATTAGGGAACGCTCCGTGTGAATTTAAAGTTTTTTTAGTTCTAGCATGGAATCGGCGGTGTGAGGGGTTTTTGTTGGGCGTTGGGGAGTTGGGGCGATCGTTTGGAGAAACTCAGGAATCGGACGCAGATTTTAGTCATTGCAAGAGAGTATTACCAGTATATAGTTGTAAGCGATCTGCGATACCTAGCCAAAAGTTCAGGTAATCTCCTCAACTAAAGGTTAGTTCAAACAGGCTTTTTTTTATAGGTGCAAAACTCTACTTTGAGCTAGCGACTTCGGCGGGGTAATTTAATAAACTAAATTTAAGCAAAGACCAGCACTAGCTTAGCTGGAAAAAACAAATAAGGAGTTACTTCCTTAGAGTGGCAACTATAAAAGGAGAAATCAGATGGACAACACTTATCAGTTTTCCCGAGAAGTTGAGCAAGATTCTGCCGTGCAGCCGCAACAGTCGCCTGCCAATCTTGTCGCCGAAGAATTGAACGAATTGGAATTAGAGGCGATCGCAGGTGGCCATTGCAATATGGCCAATGGCGCTCGTGCTGCGAGTATCCCTGTGATCACAGGCAGGGGGCCAAGGCCGGAATTTGCTATGGGTCTGTCCTATTACGAGTAATGAGCTTGTGCTGAGTTCAACCATATTAGGAGGAAACATCAAATGGAAACCAACAATCAATTTTTGCAAGAAGTATCACCCCAGTTGTCCCAAATCGCAGCATCCGAATCGGCCAACTCAATCGATGAAGAATTGGACGAATTGGAATTAGAGGCGATCGCGGGTGGTATCCGTACTATCACAGTCAGCGGGGAAAAGCCATATTTTCGGGGCCCGTCTCTGAACTTAATTGAAGCAGTGCAGTCCTATTACGGGAAATGAGCGGCTTGTAACTAGAAGCGATCGAGCTTCTGCTGAGTTTAAACACTCAAGGAGAAAACATTAATGGAAACCCAGTTTCTTAAATAAACTGGGTTTTTATTTACCTCATATCATGTACGTGTGAATCGAGCGTAATTCCTATAGAGGCGGTTTTTGCCATCCCAAATCGACTAAAAATAATAATTTTGTCAACCCGCTTTTACCTCTATAGCGCATCTAAATCCTGATCATATAAATATTTAAAAAATATGGATGCAAGACAGCCATTTTACCTGATGCAGCAAGCCCCCGATCTGGGTAACACTACAGTATTTAGCGTTGGCTTAGTTATCGCCTGCTTGCTATTGCTAATTTTGTTGTGGTTGCCCGATTTGCTGACAAAAGAATAAGCATCATTCTGCTCGATGGCATTAGATACTGTAAGAGACATCGCTTCCACAATCTTTTAAACAAATCGAATATTTATTTATCGGCGATGCACCCTACAATCTATCATAAGGTGCGTCGCTTTCACAATTTTTTAAACAAATCGAATATTTATTTATCGGCGACGCACCCTACCTCATACTGTATATTACTCCAACTGCCGCGCCACTAATCGAGCAAATAATCCTCCCTGTTTTACCAATTCTTCAAACGAACCGAATTCCACCAAACGGCCCGCTTCAATCACATAAATGCGATCGGCATTGCGAATCGTACTCAGGCGGTGGGCGATGACAACTCGCGTCACATTCAACTTATCCAAACTCTCAGTAACGATCGCCTGCGTGCGGTTGTCCAAAGCACTCGTAGCTTCATCCATCAAGATCACCTTTGGTTTGACAACCATCGCGCGCGCAATTAACAATCTCTGCCGCTGTCCTCCCGAAAGATTCGTGCCGCCCTCGCTGACAACCGTGTGCATTCCCATCGGCATTTGTTCGATATCGGCGGCTAAACCGGCCATTTGCGCGGCTTCCCAAGCTTCCTCCTGCGTTACCATCGCCCCGCAGGTAATATTGTCAAACATCGAACCAGCATTAATTCTGCCGTTTTGCAGCACTACTCCTAACTGCCGCCGCACAGCTTGAACGTCGAGGCCTGCTAAATCTTGATTGTCGTAATAAACAGTGCCGCTTTGTGCTATTTCAAATCCCAATAACAGCCGAAATAATGTTGATTTGCCGCTACCAGACGGCCCGACGATCGCGATAAATTCCCCCGGTTGAATATTGATGCTGACATCATCTAAAATTGGGGGGCCATCGGATCGGTAGCGGAAAGTTGCCCTATCGACAGTAATTTGACCTTGCAAGCGGCCGGGATCGGCTTTTGTCGGGTCAGATTCCGGGATGCCCTGGACGATCGGTTTGGCTCGCTCCCACAGCGGTACAATTCCTAAAATATCAGTTAGAGTATTGCTCAAATCTGTGACGCCGGAAAGAAAGGTTCCGAAGGCGGAATTAAAAGCAAGAAAGGTTCCCATATTCAGTCCGCCGCCTTCTGTTTGAGAGGTTTGCATAAACTGAATTGCAAACCAAAACATCAGAATAGAACTGACTAACGGCAGCGCTTCGTTAAATACAGAAACGCTGTCGTCAATTCGTTTAATTCCCGTTCTTAGTTTAATTTGTTGGCTGTATTTTTTCGCCCAAGCTGCAAAGGCTCGCCCTTCGGCGGCCGCTACCCGCAACTTTGATACTCCGTTAATTAGTTCTACAGTCAGCCCGTTAATGTCGCCTTCTCCTGTTTCCATCTGCCGCTCTTTGGGGATTAAGAGCAAGCTCGATGTGGCTGTTACTATAACCGCCAGAAAAGTTAAACCAATTCCGACTAAAGCCAGTGGCAGACTGTAAATAAACATCAGCCCCAAATTCAACAGGGAAAATATGGCGCTCAAAAGTGTCCGCTGCGTCGCGCCGCTGAGTTGGGCGCGAATTTGATTAACTGCTAATAAGCGAGTCAGCAAGTCGCCAGAAGAATAGCTGCGAAAAAAGGCCGGTTTTAATCTCAGCAATCGATCCCAAACTGCCGGCTGGAGAGTGCCGCTGGCAGCATTTTCGATCCGCAATGTCAGAATTGTTTGGGCAATGCTAAATACAGCCCGTCCGATCGCCGCAACTAACAATACCAGCCCTAACTGCCACAGTAACAAACTATCGCTGTCAGGAATAGCATCATTGACCAAAATCGAGGTAGCTTGTGGCGTCACCATCCCCAGCAGCGTTCCCAATATCCCCAGCCCGAAAGCAACGATCATGTCTTTTTCGTAGCCCTTTGTCCCGAACCGAAACAGTTCCGCAGCGTTGCGAAGTAATAGCGGCAGGGGCCGATAAAACATTTGAGTTTCTGACGACAACTCTCGGGCTATTGCTTTAGTTACCCGTTTGCGAGTGCGATCGATCGGATCGAACAAAGTATAACGAGAACCCTTACCGGGCAACAAAGCTACAGGACGGTTGTCGCACTTAGTATAAGCCAACAGCGGGCCGCAGTTTTGGCGCCACCAATCCCCAACCAGCAACACGCGGCGGGTGCGAAATTGGGACGATCGCGCGATCGCCTCCATCGGATCTTTAACCCGGCTGAAATCTTCGGAACCCGCCGGGGGATTGACTGTTATCCCTTGTGCTTTACCCACAGCCCCAGCAGCGATTAACAGCGGCGTTCCTTCCTCAGAATCCCCAGTTTTTCGGGGATGCAAAACCTCCGTTAACTCTCCCAAAGCTGTCTCGGCTACTTGGCGGTTTAGCTGTTCGCGCTGCTGAAATCGGTTGAATTCCTCTGCTTGTTTCTGGGAAATGAGTAAATCCAAACAGCCGCATAAATACTCCTGCAGCAAACCCAAACTTGCCTGCAGCCGATCGGCATTTTGCATTTCTGCTGTGGAAAAAGTTTGCACCTCAACTTTCCCGGAAGCCACCAGCAACATCTTCCCAACCAGGGGAAACGCTGGGGAAGCGGCATTTAACTGCAATTCTCCAACACTCGCCTCGCCCGATCGCACCTGCACCCAGACAACTGTTCCCGGCGGCGATCGCAGCAGTTGGCCTGTTTCCAGCGATAGATACTGCCAAGCTGATGCTAAAACCACTGTTTCCGGCGAAACGATTTCCTCGCGCGATCGGGCGATTTCTCCCAAACGCTGCATCCAGCCATCCAAAAGTGCGATCGCGTTGCCCTCACCAGCAGCAACTAAAGCGCAAAAATCTGCGATCGCGATCGGTTCCAGTTCCGTTTCGGCGATCGGCACCGCCAGAATTCCCCACCGATCCTGCTGGGCTGTACCAAACAAAGCCTCGCCTGCGCTGGCGCTAAACAGGTAATGGCGGTTGCTGGCTGGTTTCTCACTTTGTATATTAGTAGCGAAAAGTGCGATCGCGCCCGACTTAACAATCCATACCTGATGCGGGTCATTCAGCAGCAGCGGCTCATTTCCTTTAATTCGGTGCAGTTTCTTAACAGGATTTGTATCTAGCATAGTGAGTAATTTATTTTCCTTAGTATCGATATATATCCCCCTAAATTCCCCTTAATAATGGGGACGTTGAGTGCTTCCATTCCCCATTAAGAAGTAAAAAAAATCCGTTTCCGATCGCCCGTGCCTAAGTCATAATTTAAAATGGTTTAAATCCACCTTATAAAAACCAAACTGTCAACTGTCAACTGTCAACTGCTATGTTATCCCTCACCAACCAAACGAGCATAAGCACCACCCAGCTTTTGCAACTCCTCATGAGTGCCTCTCTGAACTACCTTTCCCTCTTCCAGCATAATAATTTCATTGCAATCTCGAATCGTACTCAAACGGTGAGCAACCACAATACAAGAAGTACCGCGACGCCGCAAATTGCGATCGATAATTAACTCGGTTTCAGCATCCAAAGCACTCGTTGCTTCATCCAGCACCAACACCGCTGGATTCCTCACTAATGCCCTGGCAATTTCCACACGCTGCCGCTGTCCGCCGCTCATATTTGTCCCCCCTTCATTGAGTTGAGCATCGTATCCTCCCGGCATATTCAAAATAAGTTCGTGAATTGCCGCATCAATGCACGCTTGCACTAAATCTGATTCCGGTACTGTCGGGTCCCAAAGCGTGAGATTTTCCCGAACAGTGCCGGCAAATAGAAATATCTCTTGTTCGACCATTGCCAGCGAATTTGCTAGGATAGAACGCGGAATCAAATTGCGAGGAACCCCGTCAAATAAAATTTCGCCATTCATTGGTTGGTAAAGCCCGGTCACAAGTTTGGCAATAGTAGATTTGCCAGAACCGCTGCCCCCCACTAACGCTACGCGCTGACCAGGTTTTACACTTAAGTTCAAGTTTTCAATTAGCGGATTTTCCAAGCGGCTGTAGCCAAAACTGACACTCCGCAATTCAATGCTTCCTTGCAGGTGAAAAGCGTCTGGTGCGATGGCGCTGCGGCTGTTTTTACTATTAAAAGCATCGCGGTCTGCTTCTGGATCGACAGGGTTTTGCAGAACGTCATCAAGTCGGCTTAAATCGGCTTCTAATTCTTGCAGAGTGCTGCCAAAATTTACCAGATTGTTAACAGGTCGGAGGAATTGTTGAGTGAGACTTTGATAGGCAATTAACATCCCGATACTCAAACCGCCGTTCATCACCCGCAAGCCCCCGACAACTAAGATAGCAGTTGCAGCTAATGCCGTTAAAAATGCTGGTAATATTGACAATATTTGAGTGGGCAAAGCCAATTCTTGCTGTTGCTCATTTTGGCATAGTACCCGGCAAACTTAGAAAATAAATCGAATTCTAAACCGCTAGCTTTGACAGTTTCAATAGATTGAATGCCTGCGATTGCAGCACCGCCAACCTTACCTGTTTCTTGAGCTAATCTGGTGTTAGCATCGACACGGCTGCGGGATAAAGATTGTAGTGCCACAAAGTTTAAGGCTGCAAAAACAACGGCTACACTCGTCAGTACCCAGTCGTACATAACCATAATTATTGCATAGAAAACCATCATCACTGCGTCGATCGCAGTTCCAGCAAGTTTTCCCGATAAAATTTCAGCAACCTTGTCATTAACTTGGCAGCGGCTGCTAATCTCACCTGCAAACCGCTGGGCGTAAAATCCCACAGGCAAGCGCAAAGTATGCCATAGAAACTGTCCCGACATCGAAATCGAAAGCTTGTTTGCCAGCCGCCGCAAATAGAAAAATCGCATTCGCGCTAGCAGCCCTTGAACGGCCGCCGCAAACAGCATTCCCAGTATTAAAGGTCGCAGCCACTCGTGACGGTTTTCGACGAGAATTTCATCCACAAAAATTTGGGTAAATGCCGCGCCAGCCAAACGGGGAACAGTCAGTAATAAACCAGCAATTAAACAAAATGCGATCGCCCAGCGCGAACTTTGCAGTCGGGAACCTAAAGCCCTGGCAATACTCGGTTTTTTTCCGCCCTTTTCAAACTCCGGCCCGGGTTCAAAAGTCAAAACAACGCCAGTATAAGCAGACTAAAATTCTTCTAGAGAAACAGTCCTCGGCCCCGATGCGGGGTCGTTGAGATACACCCGCTTTTTCTTCATCCCCTCAACCACCAAAAAGTGATTGAAATTCCAAAAAACAATAAAAGGCGGCGGTACAAGTTTCAACTCTTCAACAGTTTTTTTAAACCCTTTAGCATCTAAGCCGTAAATTCGGGCTGCTTTAAGGATATTAGAAGCTTTACTGCCATCGCGAGAAACGCCGCACTCGCTCCGCAATTGGGCTAAAGGTACTGGGTGTTGGCAGTAACTCAAAATAATTCCTAAAGCAGCAGCACCGCATTCTACTGCTTCCATTTGTAACAGGGTGGGAGTACGAACTCGCCTTAATTGGCGCGGTGTAAAAAACTGAGAAATTAACGGGATTTTCATGGATTATAAGGCTAAAATTTATAATAAACTTTGCTTGTAGTCGAGTCTCGATCCCCCTAAATCCCCCTTAAGAAGGGGGACTTTGAAAAGACTCCGGTTCCCTGCTTCTTAAGGGGGGTAGGGGGGAGCGAATCTTAATAGTCAAACAGCAGTCTGTGGCTGGTTTTTAACTTAATTTGTTAGCAATTATCTCTCCCCGGTAACGAAAAAAACTGACTCATAACGGTTAGTAAACCCCAGTCAAAGACCGAAAAATAGGAATCACGTAAGAAATCGGCGCTAACTGCCCGATTTGAACCCGAACGAGCGCCGTAGTACCGGGGGAAATCTTGAGAGGAGGCCCGTTCGAGGAAGACCATTTGTAACCGCTGATAGTGTTCGGATCTTGTTGCAATTCCACAAAGAGTTGCACGGGAGCACCGCCACCAGCGATGCTTTTCGCGATGCTGTCAGCCAAATTTTCATTGCCGATAATTGCCGACATATCTTGATTAGTAACCGGAAAAGGAGAAACTTGCGTTACTTTCCCGACAATGCCTCCGTAGCGTTCTCGCTTGACGACGCTAGGGGTAACTTGTACGGTCATTCCCGGTTTAATTTGCTTGCCGTCTCTGTCAGCAAAATAAACAAGAGTGACCATTTTTTCGCGAGAAGTTTCAGATTCAACTGTCCCGATCCTTGTACCGATGTTCAGCATTTGACCTGCAACGGCGCTAACTTCTAAAACGCGGCCGTCATATTGGCTGGTAATTTTGCTGTCGGCGGTCAACTGATTCTGTAAGTGGGCAATCTTGCGTTTAACTTCCTGAATTTGATTTGTTTGGGCGATCGATTTTTCTAAGTCTTGTTGAGCTAGTTTTACAGCTTGGGTTTCTATGTCTTTAATCTTAGTTTTGATGTCGTCAATTTTGTTGAGGTTTTGCAGGTAATCTCGTTCGGTGTTACTTTTTTGAACTTTAAGTTCTTGGAGATTGTTTTTAATTTCGTTAAGGCGGTTGAGATTTTGCAGGTACTCTCGTTCGGTATTGGTAGCTTCAACCTTGAGTTGCTGCCGGCTGTTTTTGATGTCGTCAATTTTATTGAGATTTTGCAGGAATTCGCGATCGCTATTCGTTTGCTGAACGTCGAGTTCCTTTAACTGCGTTTCAATATCCGCCAGTTGCATCTGAGAGTCCGCGAATTCCTGTCTCGCTTGCAGCATTACATCCTCGCTGATCGCCCTCTCTTGTTCGTAAAGAACGCGGCGAGTTTCAAACCGCTGCTGTAATGTTTCCACCAAAGAAGTGATGTGCTGTTTTCGCTGCAAAAGACTGTCGCGTTTTTTGGCGATCGCAGCCAGAGTTTGCTGCCGCAATATCGGTGCAACTTGTTCCCGCCGCAAACTTTCTTCCAAACTTTGGCGTTTTTCTGCTAATGCTGTCAGAGTTTGCTGCCGCAGTATCGGGGCAATTTGTTCGCGGCGCAAACTTTCCTCCAAACTTTGGCGTTTTTGCTCTAATGCCGCCATACTTTGCTGGTGCAGTATCGGTGCAACTGACTCCCTATTTAAGCTTTCTTGAAGGTCTTTTTGCTGCTGTTCGAGGGTTTTTAATTCCAGGGCAATCTGCTGTTTTTGCAGCTTATTAGTATCTTGCTTTTGCCCTTGCATTTCAGCTAATTTCGCTTTTTCTTGCTCTAGCTGCTGCTTGAGGTTGAGTTTATCAATTCTACCGATTTCCTGACCCCGTTTAACAACATCTCCCGGCTTGATATTCAGCTTTACCAATTGACCGGAACTAGCAGCTTGAAATTGCACGACTCGGCGGGGCTGAAGCAACACGCCTTGACCGGAAACAGTCAGCGGAATTCGCCCGATCGCACTCCAAACGCCCGCAGCAGCAACTAAACAGCCAATTGCAGTTAGTGGCAGCCACGATCGAGGACTAACCACCTGCATCATTTGGTCGAGGCGTTCCGGTGAAGATAAGCGATCGATCGCTTCTTGAGTAAAAAGTTTGTTTTGTTTTACCTGCATCAGCTAGTCCTCTCGATAGTGCGATCGCGATCTGGCTTTAAGCTGGGGTGTATTTGATTCGGAAATTCCTTGAATGTCAATTGAGGCACAAATAATTTCCCAACAAATGTTCAAAGCTTCCGTACACTTACTTGAATGTTCTCACTCCTGTTTGCAGCTTGCCTGTAAAATCACTTTACGACAATTAACCCTCGTAAGACCTAACTAACAGTAGAGTTTTCAGCTAACAAAAAGACCAGCTTACAGCCAGTCTTCAGACGGGGGAATGACCCGAACTTTCGGCTAGGTATCGCCCGCAGCCAGTGTCTACACATTGTAACCAGTTAAGCTAAAAACACTTTTGTCAATGAGTAGAATTACTCTAATGTATCAAAGTAGCAACTTAAAATGTGGTGCCATTTGTTCAAGGAGGTTGCAAGAAAAACTGTTCAGGACTTCGCCCAGTAGGAGGAAAATGGGAAGCAATTACCGATATATTAGGTTTTTGCGATCGCTGGACTATTCCTAAATCCAGATTGTGGAGTTCAGCACAATACTCAACTGGGTCTAAAGCTAATACTTTTTGTTCAGATATAAAAAAAGGATAAATCCCTCAATAAATCATCTCTAAAGCAATCTGCTCAAATGGAATTTCTAATTCCTCCCTCTGCAACTACATCTCCAATAGGGTTTCAGCACTCAGGAACAGGCGACGGAGTACGCCGGCCGGGGGGTCGGTATGAATGTGTAAGTT
>JARCMA010000507.1 GCA_030248405.1 Microcoleus sp. MP8IB2.171 | reverse complement strand
GACTTTACGGTTGATTACAAACAAGGACTGAATGGAATTTGTGATTTCTTGATTAGTCGCTCTTCCGAAATGTTAGAGATTGAAGCACCAGCAGTCGCAGTTGTTGAGGCGAAGAAAGCAGATTTGAAAACAGGAATTGGACAGTGCATTGCAGAAATGGTGGCAATGCAGAAGTTTAATGAAGCTAAGGGAAAACCAATTTCTGTTGTTTATGGGAGTGTCAGTAACGGTACGCAGTGGCGATTTCTCAAACTTGAGGAAAAAACTGTATCATTGGATCTTAATGATTATGCCTTGGTTCCGCTGGAGCAAATTTTGGGAATGCTGGTTTGGATGGTACAAGATGGGTGAATAATGCTGTCGTAGATGCAAAGTTTCTGCACCAGCGCGTTTTGTAGGTGAAATTTCTTTGTGATTGTCCCCAATCCGTGATAATGTTGCGTCGAAGAATGATTAAACGAACTCATACAATGTTTTGAAAAAAAAAGGAATATGAGACTTAACATGACTACTTTGCTCTGAATAAAAGCTGCCAATTTCTAACGATAGTTGCTCTCTAAATACCCAATCTTCCCGGCTAAAGTCACCGGATGGCTTAATTTGATGCCAATAATCCTTAGCTTTTTTAATTGTCAGCAAAACTGCTATCGACTGATTCCTATGCGTTTCATCTACAGCATTTTGAAACCGCTGTTTCCACGAAACCTGAAAGTTTTTAACTTCAGTACAATCTAATCCCGAACAGTAACTAATGCGATCGAACGCTCTCTGTAGGTTATTCTGTAAATCCAAGTCGCTACAAATTGCATCAGCCATATCCAGATAAATCTTTGCGAGTACCGCAGGATTCCCCTGATAAATCGGCTCGTTACAACAATTGTCAAATATTGGTTGAAGTTCAGGTGTCAGAAAATATGCTTCTTTATGAATCAAACCCGTAATCCAGATCCGGTGCTGTGCTGCATTTTGCTCTTTCACCTCCGATTTTTCGTAAAGTTCCAGAAAAATTTCTTCTGTATCTGTAAAATCATAATTGTCGATCGTTTGCAGTTGCAAGTCTAAATCTATCATTGCAAAAAGTCGTTTTGGATCTAAATATGAGTTAGCACTATCCTTTTCGTGTAATATTGAAAGACTAGAGTACGTGTCTAATACATCTTTGCGATCGCCACAGTTGAAAAATTCCGGTAACTTCTGTCTCCACCATGTCGGAACGCAAGCCTTATAAAAGTTGGCATCAGGCATTTGCTCCATGTTTTTATAAGCTTGAGGCGATCGTCTACCCCCGATATCGGGAATAACACCCTCGCATAACACTACAATTTTGTTCTTAATTCTGCGAGATTCGAGAATCATCTCGCAGTGCTGTTTTAGCTGTTCTGAATTCAGACTCATTTCTAGTATTAGGATTCTTGTTTGATCAGTTTTGGCTCAATTTCTTTAACATGAGCTGGTGTCAGAGCTTCACACAATGCGTAGGAGTGAGTTGCCAGAATATATTGATTGCTGGGCCCCCACTCTTTGAAGTCTGATATAATTTGATATTGCCAATCTGGATGAAAAGCAATTTCAACTTCATCCATCAAAACAATAGCATCTTTTATGTTGCGGGACTTGAGCCATATATAAATGCTAAGTCTTTTGAGTTCGCCGTGACTTAAATCTTCTGGATATAGTTCTATAGTCTCGCCATTATTATACAACTTAAAATTAACTCCCGAAAAATCTTCATTTAAATTTATCCTTTTATTTCCCAATACCAGATTTAATTCCTTAATTAGAGCTTGATAGCTGTTTCCGTAGTTACCTGTTTTTATCGCTTCTTTGAAGTCGCGATCGCGAGCAGCTTTAAAGGACTCAATAAGTAGCTCTACAGCAAGGAAGTCATAGGTAAACAAGCCTTGTAATTTAGATCGTGCAGATTCGAGTATCCCGTAATAATTATCTCCGTTACTTGAGTTGCTAAATAATAGTTTCCTAGAATCCGGCGAAAGAAATAGAAAAACTTGTGTTGAAGGAGCTGCCAAAAATATTTTATTTGACAGTTCTTTTAAGAAATTTCCTATTTCTTCGCCATTTATATTATTGATATGACAGAGTAAAACTTCATCTTGATTATTATCTGAATTTCTATCACTTGAATAGTTACAGATATATTTCATATTTTGGGATTTTAAATATTCAATAATTCCCATATAAATTACCTCAAGATCTTCAAATTTCCGACAAGCTTCTATTATTTCATCGTAACTGTCCATATCTTGAGATTCAAGATAATTAATATTATTTTTAAGTATTTCTAATTGTTTTAACCCCGAAAAACAGAGAGCAGCTTCATCGATACTTTCATTTTTAGTATCTAATGGTAATAATTCTTTTATAGAGCAATTTTTGTAAGAAACAAATTGAAGTTTGACAACTTTTTGTTTATCCCAAATATCAATGATCGCCAGGACTCTTTTATCTTCCTCATCATGAATTTTAAATCCCTGAAGCATATTTGCTATAAACGGCTTTTTATCGTCATCAACAGAACAGTGCAGCAATACAAAAATTAATTGTAACAGCGTACTTTTACCGCCGCCATTTTGACTTCCCAGCGGGAATATTTTAGGGAAAAAATCCTTTTCAAAAGTTATGTCAATGTCCTTGAAACCCCGAAAATCAGGAACTTGAACCCGTAGTAAGTGCATAAAAAACTCCTGTGTTGGTTTACATTCAGTGTGCTTGAGTTTATCTTGGCGATCGTACCACAACTCGTGAAATTTAACCTCCTTAAACTGACTAACTAATAAAGCTAACTAAAATTCCCAAAATTTGCTCGATCGGCATTAAAGAATATTCCCTCAAACCGATCGTAACAGTTTGCTCTTCCAACTTCAAAAATCGCCAGATACTCCCTGTTGTAATCGCTCCATAAATTGTCGAAATAGAACTTTGCTTGGCCGCGTTGAACTTTTGTGCAGCCAGCATTTCTGCCACACATTGACCCAATCCTCCTTTCAAATCTTCTTTCTTAGCTTCCACTATTATAGCCACCGGCGCTGTGACAAATAATTGCTCGGAAGAGAGACTGAGAATGTAATCGCAGATGCCGTTAAGTCCTACTTCCGGCTCAACCGTGAAGTCTTCCCCAGAAAACAAGCTAATCTTTCCCCCTAATGCCTCTTTCACAGCTAACAAAATTGGGCAAATCAGCATTTCAGAGCGAGCTTTTTCCGTGTTGAGTGCCAATGCCAAATCGAAATGCCTTTCGATAAATTCTGTGAGATAAGGACTGGGGGATATAGGATTAGTAACTGGCAAAAATGTGCTGACTTCAACGATTTTTAGCTTAAATTGTTGAGTGACTTGCTGGAGTGTGAATTGACTGTAAGGCATAGGGTTATTTTGGGATAATTGTAGTTTTTTATTGATCTTTTTTTTAAAGAATACTTTATTGCAGACCGCAAAAACTGCAAAAACCCGGTTTCTTTGGGTGTGATGTGTAAGTCCAGACTAGGTAATAAAGCTAACTAAAATTCCCAAAATTTCGTCAACTGGCGGCAGCGAGTATTCTCTCAAAGCAATGGTAACAGTTTTATCTTCTAGTTTGATGAATTTCCACAAGTTCCCAGTTGTAACGCAACCATAGAGCTTGTTTACAAAGTCGCCGTTTTTTTCATTGAAACGCTGAGCCGCAATCATTTCAGCAATACATTGTCCTAGTCCGCCGTTGATGTCTTCTTTTTTAGCTTCCACTACAATCATAGCAGGAGCTTCGATAAAAAGTTGTTCGGGCGATTTGCTGATGAGAAAGTCGCAGACACCGTTAAGTCCCAAGGATTGATCTACCGTAAATTCATTGCCAGAAAAAAGACTGATTTGCTGCTGGAAAATATCTTTTAATTCTAGAAGAATTGGACAGATAATCATTTCAGATCGAGCTTTTTCCGTATTTATTGCTAGGGCAAGGTTCAGGCGTTTTTCTATGAACTCAGCTAGGGCTGGACTTGGCTGAATTGGCGGGGCAGAAACAATAAAACTAGGTACTTCGATTAGGGTTAGCTGAAAGTCTTGTTTGACTTTTTTGAGGGTGAATTCGCTATAGGGCATTGCTTTTACACGCTCAGAATATAATTATCTGGCTTAGATTATAACGCAATATGCTTGGGATAAGATAAGACGGCGGTTGAAACCGCGCCTACACAAACGAAGACGGCGGTTGAAACCGCGCCTACACAAACGATGTCCGCCTCCGCGGACTAAGAGAGGATAACGTTTTTAACCGCCTTGTCTTTCTTATCTTCAACCCCTCTGAGCTCGGGTTTTGTCTGTGTAGAAGCGGTTTCAACCGCCCAATTTTAAACCTTAAACTTCTCCACAATCCGTCGCATTGCTTCCTCGACATTCTCCCGACTATTAAATGCGGAAATGCGGAAATAACCCTCGCCCGCCGCACCAAAACCAGAACCAGGTGTTCCCACCACATTCACTGTTTGCAGCAACTTATCAAAAAACTCCCAACTCGTCAAACCGTGAGGCGTTTTCACCCACACATAAGGCGCATTTTCACCACCGTAAACCTCGATTCCGGCCGCTGTCAATTTCTCGCGAATAATCGCCGCATTTTCCATGTAAAAATTGACTAACGCCTGAATTTGTGCTTTACCTTCCTCAGAATAAACCGCCTCCGCACCGCGCTGCACGATGTAAGAAACTCCGTTAAACTTGGTAGATTGGCGACGATTCCACAATTTCCAAATTTCGACATCGGAACCATCTGCGGCTTTTCCTGTTAAAGTCTTCGGTACTACTGTAAAGGCGCAGCGAGTACCGGTGAAACCTGCATTCTTTGAGAACGAACGAAATTCGATCGCACAATCGCGCGCCCCTTCAATTTCGTAGATAGAATGTGGTAGACTCGGATCGGTAATATAGGCTTCGTAGGCAGCATCGAAGAAAATAATCGAACCGTTAGCCTTAGCATAATTTACCCAAGCTTGCAAGTGTTCCTTGGTTGCGGTTGCGCCCGTCGGATTGTTGGGGAAACACAGGTAAATTAAATCGACTTTTTTGTCTGTGGGAATTTGGGCTGTAAAATTGTTGTCTGCGGAAATTGGTAGGTAGACAAAACCTTCGTACTCGCCCTTTTCGTTGGCATCTCCCGTGTGTCCGGCCATCACGTTTGTGTCTACATACACCGGGTAGACTGGATCTGTAACTGCGATCGTATTATTATTGCCAAAGATATCGAGAATGTTGCCGCAGTCGCACTTAGAACCGTCAGAAATAAAGATTTCAGAAGCATCAATCTCGCATCCCCGCGATTGGAAATCGTGCTCGGCAATTTTCTGCCGCAGCCACTCATAACCTTGTTCCGGGCCGTATCCTTTGAAGGTATCCCGCGAACCCATTTCTGCTACCGCCGCCACCATCGCCTCGCGACAAGCTGCTGGTAGGGGTTCCGTTACGTCGCCAATCCCCAGCCGGATGATGGGCGCTTTGGGATTCGCATCTGCAAAGGCTTTGACTCTGCGCCCAATTTCGGGAAACAGGTAGCCGGCTTTGAGTTTGAGGTAGTTGTCGTTGATAGTTGCCATAGTTCGATCGCGTGTTTGTTGTAAAATAGCTTACTGCTAATTGGCATCTAGCTGTTGACTGTTGACTGTTGACTGTTGACTGTTGACTGTTCACTGTTCACTGAAAAATTCCTGGATTCATCGGTTAGAGTGATTCTAAAATCTAAAATTGGTAGATAATTGACAAAAAAATCAACTAGCTTGTATAATCAGAATAGTGTGCAGCGCAGAAACTATTATGGACGAGATCGAATATGCCAAACTCTATCAAGAACTGGCCGCAATTCTGAATGAGTTTAACTTGGGTTGGGTAGTTCAACAAGTTGCGGATACTGTAGAGATAGGTAAAGTGATTGAAGAGCGATCGCTCAAAAGAAAGACACCTCTGCTCAAGATAGAAGATTATACCGCAAAAGAACAACTTTTGCTGTTAATTGATGCTGTCGAACAAGCGACGGTGAACACTTCCGAAATGGAAGACGAAATTGCTTATTTCTTGAAAGTAGAATCAGAAACCTCTCCTCTGGGCACAAAAATAATTTTTGCCAATTCAGGTGCAGAAACAGCGCAAACAATCGAGTTTACCTCCAGCGTCACAGCCCCCCGCCACAAACAGGCGATCGCCCTCCAGCAATTACTCGAAAAACTGCACTCAGAGCCGAGCAACTACGCCCTCAATTCCGAAATTAAAAGTAAATTAAAAAGCTCGATCGATCCAGATTTCAACGGAGTGCTAGAACAAGCCAGAATTTTTGATGCTTACCTATTCACAATTTTGCTCAAAGCAGTTGCTAATGAAAGTGGCAATATCTATTATAACAATGTTTTAGACGACGAAACACCGAAAAATTTAACATTTAGAAAAACAGCGGGAAAAATCCACGGAACCGCACATCCATACACTCATGCTGTGGTGGAATTTCCCGACAAACCAGCCCTGGAAATTCACATCGGAGTCAAAGTCCAAGGTAGAGCCGGAGTTCTGCACAATTGCAACGTTTTAATTTTGTACCAAAAAGAAGCAAATATCTGCCGCTTGCTCAACCGCGAACCGCGACATTCGCAAGTAATTTTAGCGGTAAAATCTGAACACTGCACCTCGGAACTTCAACTAGAAACTGCCGGTGCTTTTATCGGATTAGCGTCAGATATTCGTTACGAAGGCGGCAGCTATTTCATTTCTAACAGTTACTCCCAACCCGTAGCAAAACTCTTAACTACTGCTCGCAAAAAATGGGAACTAAACATTTTTCCTACAGCCACAAACGATGTCCATCGACTGATGTACTCGTTTCAAACTATCTTTAAAGACTTTAAGGCCAGAAACTGATTCAATTAAGATAAGACGGCGGTTGAAACCGCGTCTACACAAACGATGTCCGCCTCCGCGGACTGAAGATAAGAAGGTAATTTTAAGGCTTTGCCTTCAACCCGCGGAGGCGGGTTTCGTTTATATAGACGCGGTTTCAACCGCCCGGTCTTCTTTTTCCTTCTTCCTTCACATTCTGCTACATTAGCCAAGAAAATAATCTATCATGTTGCGAGCACCCGAACCTTACGAATAATGTTTAAGAAAGATAAATCTTCCCTGCTGTTTACCATCGGAGCCGCCACACTTCTGATCGGTTTAGGCTTTGTCACCTACTACCTCGTCATTTCCCGTGGGCCCGCCAAAGATTTGCCGGCGGGGGCAACGGTTGTCCCGCAAGATACGATGATGGCCCTATCCATCAGCACCGATGAATCCCAGTGGAATAAACTGCGAGAATTTGGCACGCCGGAGTCAAAAGCTTCGTTTGAGAGGTTTTTAACGGAAATGCGCGATCGCCTTCTCACAAGCAACGGCTACGCCTACCAGCAAGACATTCAACCCTGGGTGGGTAACACAGCAATGGTAGCCTTTCTCCGCAACAAAATAGCTATACCAGCCCCCTCGCCGGCACCCAACACGCCCCCATCTCCGCCAATTCAACAGTCAGTGGCAATTATCCTGCCAATTGCCAACCCGATCAAAGCCAAAGAATTATTAACAAAACCCAGACCCCTCAGCCAAGGAAAAATAGTTGAGCGTAATTATAAAGGCGTGCAAGTCACAGAAACTCAAGGCGTACCCGATCGCAATTTCTCCGTCGCGGTATTGGGCACCAACTATCTAGCAGTCACCACAGATCCTAGCGCTACAGACAGAATAATCGACACCTACAAAGGCGAACCTTCCCTAGCCAAAACCCCTGGCTATGCAGACGCCATAGACAAAATAAAAAGTCCGGGCGCCTTCGCTCAAATCTACGTCAATATGCCCGTTGCAGCAGCTTTTACAGCAGCCAACTCAGCCCGCGAAATTTCGCCCGAAAGCCTCGAAAAACTGCAACAAAATCAAGGATTTGCCACCACAGCGACGTTGGATGTAGAAGGAATTGCCTTCAAATCAGTCTCTTGGCTAAAACCAGATTCTACCAGAAGGATAGCAGTAGAAAACAATGCTCTAAAAATGGTTAACCGCCTGCCAAACAATACAATAATGATGGTATCCGGCGGCAACTTGCAGCGTTTGTGGCAAGACTACGTATTGGGAGCCGAGGCAAACCCGATTTCCCCGATTAATCCCCAAGTTTTACGCACAGGTTTAAAATCCACTACCGGCATGGATTTAGATAAAGACTTCATGAACTGGATGGCGGGAGAATTTTCTCTATCATTAATACCAGCGCCCGCCCAGAATCCCAAAGACAAATATGCTGCTGGATTTGTATTTATGGTGGAAACAAACAACCGCGGCGCAGCCAACAAATCTCTCAAACAGCTTGATGAAACGATGAAAATGAAAGGGTTTAGAGTTGAGGAAATTCAAGTCGGCGGTCAACCTGCGACTCAATGGAAATCGCAGTTTGGAGGGATTGCGGTAACTCGGGGCTGGATGAATAATGTTGCGTTTATTACAGTAGGAGCTCCCGTGGTTGATGCGATCGTTCCTGCGCCGAAAAGTCCGCTTTTAAGCAGCGAACTGTTCCAGAAAACTGTACGATCGCAACTTCAACCCCACAACGGCAATTTCTTCATCGACACCGAGAGTGCGTTTAACCCCAAAAACCTCGCTTTGCCGGAGTTTCCTCCCAACCAAAAAATATGGATAGACGCCACGCGGTCGATCGGCGTTACAGCGGCCGTCATTGGCGATCGTACCACCCGTTATGACGCTTTTGTCGGCCTCAAAAAATCCACCCAATCCACTCCTTCTGCAAATCCTTCACCGCGCCCTGCTTCACCGCGCCCTGCTTCTCCCAGTCCCTCGCCCACTGTCGAAACTTCACCCAATTAACTCTTAAATCCTTCCACAAATCCGCCTGCACACCCCCTTAAATACCAACAGGGCGATCGATTAAAACCGAAAATCAGCAGATCAAAATCGGCAATAGTGGACTTGACTGCAAGAAGGAAATTGATCCGGATTTAAGTAGTTTTTCTTCACAAAACCTCACACAAAGAAACCCAAAAACCCGGTTTATTTTAAAAGCCGGGTTTCTGAAACCCTAACAATTTGACTTACTTATTATTGTCATAATTTTAATTACCTGGAATTAAAATTATTATTTAAAAAAATATTCTCGACCTCTTTCCGGGTCAGTCTTGGACGCAGAAACCTAGTTTTTGAACCCCGATACTTCCTTCATACTCTCAATAATAGTTAAAAAACCCGGTTTCTAGGGGTGGGTGTGCCCCTAGGATGGCAATTTTTGTTTTTTTTAATATGTCATGCGGAAGATACAGATATTAGGCAGTTCGAGTTATATTTAGATTGTGGAAAAGATCCGCTGAGAAAATTGCAAAAGCACAGGCAAATTCTACCCATTGACTCCTGAATGCACTTGCAGTCAGAAACCCGGTTGCTTCATAAATATAACGTCTTCAACCGTTCCGAACAACCTATGCAGATCTTGGCATTCCTAGTCAGCACCTGTACAACATCGGAACCTGCAGTCAAGCGTCTTAACTGACTACTTTCATCCATGACACCATGATGTAAACACCAGCATTATGCACTGTCGAAGGCGATTAAGGAACGAGTGAATAGGTTTATAGCCAAGCGTATCGCTTCCCTAACAAGGGAACGTGAACATTTACCAGGCAAACCTTACTTAGCAATAAGACTGACAGAATAGCTCACAAATACCCCCTCTGAAAATGAGGGGTAGATTTCCAATCTTCTATGCAAATTGACCAGAAACAGCACCGATGTGCAGATATTTATTGACACAGCCGTCAACCAAGTTTTTTCTATAAAGCCAGTTTCTTTACCTAATTTCTGTGATTTATATATTTTACCCATTAAAAACCCATGAAAACCGCCAAAAATATTCAAAAAAAGTCGAAATTCCTCTCAAAAGCCAGAATAAGCAAACTGACACTTGCTCTGCAAATAGTCTTAATAAATATTTACTTTTTGCAAGCAAAAGCTGAAGGTCAAACAATTGTTCCAGCGGCAGACGCAACAGGCACTACCGTCACTCCCGCAGCGCAAAACGGAACTCCTGGGCAGCCAACTCGCTTCGATATTCAAGGCGGACAATTATCGAGCGATCGACAAAATCTTTTCCACAGCTTTACAGAATTCGGCTTGTCGGAAAATCAGATTGCCAACTTTATATCAAACCCCAACATTCGCAACATTTTAGCGGGCATAGGCGGCGGAAACCCCTCGATTATTAACGGCTTAATTCAAGTAACCGGCGGCAATTCTAACTTATTTTTGATGAATCCATCCGGCATCATATTTGGCAACAGTGCCAGTTTAAACGTGCCGGCTGCTTTCACAGCAACCACCGCCACCGCTATTGGATTTGGTTCTAACTCGTTTAACGCTGTCGGTACTAGCACCTACACATCTCTGACAGGCGCGCCCAATTCCTTTACTTTTGGGGCCGATCGAGCTGGAGCAATTATCAGCACGGCGGACTTAGCAGTCAAATCAGGGCAGAACTTAACCTTAGTCGGCGGAACCGTTGTCAGCACCGGTAGCCTTGCGGCCCCAGGCGGTCAAATTACCGTCGCATCAGTCACGGGCAAAAATGTAGTGCGCGTCAGCCAGCTAGGAAATTTGCTCAGTTTGGAAATTGTGCCGCCCCCAGCGACGAGCACAGGAACAGCGCCAACAGCTTTGACATTGCCGATCGCATCCTTGCCCGAACTGCTGACAGGCATCGGTCAAACAAACGCTACAAGCCTCAGTGTCAATGCCAGCGGTGAAGTGGTACTCACGGCCTCTAACCGAGCCGTAGCTGCGGGGGACGTTGCACTAAAAGATGCAAACGCTCGGGCGATCGACATTCAAGCAGCCAACAGCATTGCAGTCAGCGGAAACCTGACAAGTTCCCAAGGTGGGCCAATCGCCCTAGAAGCTAGTGGTGATATTAGCACTGTCGATATCGACTCTCACTCCGACACCACAGCAGGCGGCGACATCACCGTCACCAGCCGTACAGGAAAAGTAGAAACAGGCAATATCAACGCAAGCTCGATCGACAAAAACAGCAACGCCGGAGACGTTAGTATTGCAGCACCCTCAAGCAGTATTCAAACAGGGTTTATAGACGCCAACTCCGAAGAAAAACAAGGTGGCGAAGTCACCCTCAACGCCCGCAACGATATTGAAGTAACCCATATCAACACCGAAGGCCGAACAGGCGGAGGAGAGATTGACATTACAGCCGGCGGTAATTTCCGAGCTACAGGCACTTTCACAAACGATAGCAACTGCTTGTCGCAAGCTTGCAGCATTTCCGCATCCACGACTGGTAGCGCGAATGGTGGAGATATCACCATTCGCCACGGTGGCGAAGCCTCGAACACTCTTTTCAGCGTCGGGCCAGACTATAACAGACTCAACGGTACTGCTGGCAGCATTGCCACTGGGGGTCCAAAGAAGGAAAATGTTATTACACAGGGAGGTTATTTC